>CAYUKP010000004.1:0-31085 GCA_964445335.1 uncultured Verrucomicrobiales bacterium | reverse complement strand
GGAGCGGCGCTGGCTTTGTGTGAAGTCTTGGAGCGTGATTGTCTCTCGCCTCAGATTAAGTGGCCGAATGATATTTTGATCAAGGGTCGCAAGATCGCAGGAGTGTTGACAGAGGTGAAGGACGAGGCTGTTATCGTCGGCATCGGCGTCAATCTGAATATGAAGCATGTGCCTACGGTGGCGAGTGGGTTGCAACCGACGAGCTTCCTCCTAGAGACCGACTGCACTCTGCAACCTCAGGCGTATGCGCGAACGATTCAATCGCATTTGGTGCAAATTATGTCTGCCGATTCGCCCCTGTTGCTACGCGAGCAAATCACACAACGTATTGCGTGGTTGGGGGAGCAAATCACCCTTCAAACCAAGACCGAGGAAATGGACGGAAGGATTGTGGGGCTAGGGGATTACGGGCAATTACTACTCGAACAAGGGGCTCAGACGCGAGAGGTCTATGATGCCTTTCACATTCGTAAGGTTTAATCCACTCCACTGAAGAGCGTCTCGGTGGGCTTAAGGTCGAGGTAGTCTGCAAGGCGGGTGGCGACCTTAGAAAAAATCGGGGCGGCGAGTGTGCCCCCGTACCGCTTGACATCGGTCGTCATAGGGTCATCGACGATTACATAGATCACAAAGGCTGGATTGTGGGCTGGCATCATCCCTCCAAAGGAGCATACATAGCGGCCCTTACGATAGCCTCCATTTTCCCATTTACGGGTAGTTCCTGTTTTACCAGCGACCTTGAAGCCTTGGACTTGCGCTTGCTTACCTGTCCCTCCTACTTGGGTAGTGGAGATCAAGGCGTTACGCAATGATCTGGAAACGTCTTCATCTATGACCCTTCTCTCGATCGTAGGAGGGTGGTCTTCTACGACCGTGCCATCGTTGGCGACGACACGCCTGATGAGGTTGGTCTTCATCATAACTCCGTCATTTGCTACGGTAGCGTAAGCAATCGCAAGGTGCATTGGAGTAGCTGAGATGGCATATCCAAAGGTCGCAGAAGCAAACTCTTGTGGGGATTTGCCGACCGTTCCTTTGGTGCGCACTTCACCTTTCCAGCCAATAGAGGTTGGTTGGCCAAAGCCGAACCGTTTGACATACTCTAAGAATCTTCGCTTGCCGACTTGTCTACCGAGCTTATAAGAGCCGATGTTGTTAGATTGGGCGAGTATCTCTGTGACTGAGAGCTTCCCTCGTGGATAGTCATCACGTAGGACAATGGAGCGGTCTTTATAATAGCCGTTTTCGCAATCGATCAAAGGGTATCGGGTGTTGACGAGTCGTTCATTGAGAGCCGCAGAAGCGGTGATGACCTTAAAGGTTGAGCCTGGCTCGATGGCGGTTCTAAAGATATAATTATTACTTCCTTGGGCGATGCCCTCCTTGGTGTTTAGATTGTAATGTGGACGAGCGGCCATCCCTAAAACATTACCAGTCTGAGGTTCAATGATGATTATACATCCTTTTTGGGCTTTGGCGAATTTGAGGCCAGCATCAAGCTCCTCCTCCACCATACTTTGAATTGAGGCATCAATAGTGAGTTGGACGTTGAGCCCTTGTTCCGGAAGCTTGATCTCTTCGTCTTCGGTGTAGATGCTTCTATTATTCGGGTCACTCTTACGCTTATGGTACCCGTCTGTTCCACTTAAGACTTCATCACATAGGCGTTCGATACCGAGTTGCCCCTTATAGTTTTTGGTGTAACCAATGAGATGCGTGGCGAGCGTGGGGTTTGGATAATGGCGCTTGAGGCGCTTCTCGAAGTTAATGCCTTTAATTCGACTTTTCTTTACAATTTGTTCGATATGGTCGGCTTCGGGTTCGGAAAGGTTTTTACCAATTTTTGAGTATTTTTGTTTGTTGTTTTGTAAGATCTTTAAGAGTTCGGACTTGGGCATTTTAAGTGGCATGGCCAGATGTGACACTACGTATGCTTTATGTTCTTCAATTAGGTGTTCGTGCTTTTCGTTGCTCAAGATGCGGTAACGCATATTCGATAGCATTTTACGTCGGGCGGTCTTATCGGCTTCTTGCCATTCGTCGTTATACTTGAGTCGCTTGTAAGCTACAGTCCATGAGATGTGGTCGGCATTATTGAGGTGATACTTGTCGGCAAAGATGTCGGTTTGGGCAATGTTGACGACGAGAGGTTCTTCATTGGCGTCGACGATCAGGCCGCGATATGCAGGAAACTTCTCGACTTTATAATGCGAGACTCTCTTGGTGATTTTTGCTCGTTCTTCTCGATCAAGCCATTGGAGGCAAACCACTCGATAGGATAGAATGGTTAAGGCAAGAATCAAACATGCGCCTGTGATGACAAAGCGATACGGACTAATCTGAGGAGCTGACATTTGAGGTGGGCGGTGTGGTCGTATGAGACACAGAAGGAATGGTTATCACATCCAATTTCTTAATAGGAACGAGGTCAGTATGTAGAGCCTTAATTTTATTCTTCAAGACAAAGCGATTATTACTATTCTGTAAGTCGGCTTTGTATTGGTTTAATAGATTGTCTTGCTCACGGGTTCGGCGTTCGACTTTGTCTATATCTCGTAGCACAAGCGTTTGTTTATTCTTTAGGATCGCAAACCTGAGCCCCGCCGCGATCGTGGCGCCAAGAATCGCGGTATAAGCTGATAGGTAAAAGAGCTTGTTGAGTTTCTGAAACATTTAGCACATGAGATAATAAATATTAGATGCGCTCTGCAACCCGTAATTTAGCTGTTCTAGAACGAGCATTTATTTTGCATTCGTCCTTATCTGCTATGAGTGGCTTGCGGGTGATACGCTTGAGACAGTAATCTGGATTTGGGCGTGGTTCTGGCCACTCAGGGCGGTCGATGGTTTCCTTGGAGTGGTGAGTGATGAAGCGCTTGACGATTCTATCCTCTAGGCTGTGGAAGGAGATTAAGGCCATTCTCCCGCCGGGAGATAGAAGGTCTAGAGATTTGTTGAGGAGAGTTTTAATTTCCCCCAACTCATCATTGACCTCCATGCGGAGTGCTTGAAAGACGCGAGTTGCTGGGTGGATCTTTTCTCTTTTGCCGATGCGATCTGAGATGAGGTCGGCTAAGTCTGCGGTAGTGGCGAACGTTTGAGTTTGGCGTGTTTCCACGATGAGCTTGGCAATGCGGTTGGAGAACTTTTCCTCTCCGTACTCTTGAAAAATGCGCTTAAGGTCTCCTTCGGAATATTGCTCGACGACTTGTCTAGCAGTAAGGGTTTGGGTTTGATTCATTCGCATATCTAAGGGGCCTGAGCGCATAAAGGAAAATCCGCGTTCTGCCTCATCAAGCTGGTGAGAAGACACCCCAAAGTCAGCTAAGATTCCATCAACCTTAGAGACGCCAATCGATGCGAGGGCGATATCGATTTCGGAGAAGTTGTGATGAATCACCTGAAAGGCGTCTCCGTACTTTGCTAACCGTTGGCGCGTTTGAGCTAAGGCGTCTAAGTCGCGGTCGAGGGCGATGACACGGTGCCCTGATTGGAGTAAGAGTTCTGAATGCCCCCCGCCTCCAGCAGTCGCATCTACGATAGTTTTTTGGCCACCTCCTCCAAAGGCATCAATGGTTTGGCGAGGAAGTACGGGGATATGGTAGTCAGAAGCTCCTAAGGGTTGAGGAGTCGGTGTGGTAAACCATTCTGAAACGGTTTGCATAATGTTCTCTAGCGAGAGCGGGAACAAGGTAGGGGATAAGGCTGTCATTGATTCAAGAAGTATAACGCATCAAAGAAATGGTGGAGAGGGGCAGTTTACCGCCTTTAGAGCGAGTAATTTATCTCAAAACCAAAGAAATGATAAAAGAAATGTTTTTATGCTACTCAAGCGATAAAAGTGCTGACATAACCTTATATAGACGAGATGAAAGTTTCAGATATTAATATTACGAAGAATGAGCCACTCCTTTCTCCAGAAGAGTTGTGCCAAGAAATTCCTAAGAGCGATGCCCAAAGAGAGTTTATCTCACAAGCTCGTCAAGAAGTTGTGAAGTGTGTACACGGGAAATCTGATAAGTTTCTCATGATTGTTGGCCCTTGCTCCATTCATGACCCCAAAGCAGGTTTAGATTATGCGAAAAAGTTAGCGGCTTTAGCTGAAGAGGTGAAGGATAAGATTTTGGTTGTGATGAGAGTCTACTTTGAGAAGCCTCGAACAACAGTTGGATGGAAGGGGCTTATCATGGATCCACATCTTGACGGATCAGATGATATTGCCACAGGCCTTTCGACAGCGCGTGCATTCTTGAGAGAAGTTGTGGATTTAGGGTTACCAACCGCTACTGAGCTTCTTGATCCAATTACACCACAGTATATTGCAGACCTTATTTGCTGGTCAGCGATTGGTGCCAGAACATCTGAGAGTCAGACACACCGCCAGATGGCATCAGGTCTTTCGATGCCTCTTGGGTTTAAAAACGCAACGAGTGGAGACTTGAAGGCGGCGACAAATGGAATTTTGGCAGCGAGCAAACCACAGACATTTCTTGGCGTGTCTTCTGAAGGGAAAGCATCCGCAGTGACAACCGCAGGCAATCCTGACTGTCACCTTATTCTTAGAGGTGGGGCTGACGGGCCGAACCATACTGCTCCGTTTGTTCAGTCGAGTTGCGAAGCCCTTGCGAAAGGCGGGCTAGAGGAATGCGTGATCATTGACGCGTCCCATGCAAACTGTGGTAAAGATGATGCGAAAATGCCTGCGACATACCGTGAGGTTCTTGCGCAACGCGCGGGAGGAGATAAGCGTATTGTAGGAACGATGCTTGAGAGCTTCTTAGAGAAGGGGAATCAAAAGCTACAAAGTGGGCTTGAAGGGCTTACTTATGGTCAGTCTATTACTGATAAATGTATCGATTGGGATACAACAGAGGAGCTGATCAGAGAGACATACGCGGCATTGTGAGGTTATGATCTCGCTTTGTAATGCTCATTATTAAAGTGTAGTGAAGTATTTATGACAAACTCTTGCCCTTTATGGGCAAGAGTTTTTTTGCATTGAGCAGGATATGAAGATTCACATTTAGAAAATGTCTTGCAGGAAAAGCACCTTGTAAGCTATATTATCGATCATATCATAGCATAACGATTTTAGAGTTTTTTATTAGAATATTGAATTTCTTTTATTCAATTTTATGCATTATGCATCACACTTACTAATTCACCTGAATGAATATCTTAGAAACAATTAGAAAATGGCTTGTTTTAATATCCTTATTAGTGGCGGTATTTCTAGGGATACAACTAAAAGCCTTAGTTGTTAAGGTAGACCCTCTTTCTCCGTTAATTAGTGTTGTAGAGGTTGCTATTGAAACAGCTAAATTTGTTGGAGAGCTTTTTATGCGCTCTCTAAAATTGATTGTGGTGCCATTGATTGTTACTTCAGTCATTACGGGAGTATCAACGATGCGAAGAGTGCAAAGTATTGCGCGTCTTGGAAGAAAAGCTGTAGGGTTTTATGCTCTGACAACCTTAATAGGTATTGCTATAGCACTTTTGGTTTCTAATGTCTTATCACCAGGGTTAAATGACCAAGGCCTCCCTAATCTAGAGATTAAAGAGGCGTTTGTGGGAAGGAGTAACTCATCAATGGATAAGGCTATCGGGAGCATAGAGGTTGTGGATACAGGAGAGAGCTCTTCTCTATGGTTTCTTATTAGAAGGTTGTTTGAACAAGCTGTGCCTACGAATATTATTGAGGCCGCCTCTTCTAATGGTCAGATCTTGGGGCTCATTATTTTTTCAATTCTCTTAGCCCTCGTCATAATAGTCTTACCAGATAGCCAATCTAAGATTCTCTCGGACTTGTTCTTTGCTTTGAATCGGGTCATGATTGTGATTACGCAATGGATTATGAAGATAGCTCCTGTAGGCGTCTTTGCCCTTATGTTGCCTGTGGCATACGAATTTGGAGGGAGTCTATTCTTGAAGTTTTGGAAGTATTATGTGGCGAATGTATCAGTCTTACTCTTCCAATTATTAGTTGTCTTACCAGGCCTGGTTTACTTGTTGACGCGAGTGTCTCCACTCGTTCTCTTTCAGGCGATGAGGACAGCTCTTACGACTGCGTTTTCCACCTCTTCTTCTTCGGCTACATTACCCGTAACAATGAGATGTCTACGAGAAAATGCAGGGGCTTCTAGAAAGGTGACCAGCTTTGTTCTACCTCTTGGGTCCACAGTGAATATGGATGGTTCCGCAATTTGTCAGACAATAGCAGCTCTACTCATTGCTCAGGTTATGGGGATAGACATTACGTTTGGGACACAAGTATCGATTGCTATTTCGGTCTTTATTATATCTGTTGGAGTAGCGGGTATTCCTTCAGCGGGATTGACAGCGCTTGTTCTAGTTCTCCAAGGAGCAAACATCCCAGGGTCAGAAGCTGCAATTATGGTTCTCATTGCACTTGATCGTCCACTTGATATGCTTGCAACGACGGTCAATGTTTTCTCGGATGCATGTGCTACTACAGTGGTAGCGCATTCGGAGGGAGAAGAGATTTTTGATAGCCCTGCCCAATACTTTATTTAGGTGTTTGTGCCTGACAAGTTTTTGTCAGAGTCTCTAAAAAAGGCTTCTCTACACTGTATAGAGAAGCCTTTTTCTATAGAGAGGAGCTACGTTTAGGATGCTACAGCATCAGACAGAATGTCTCGGATGTCTTGGAAGTTGTAAGCGAAACTCTGAGCTTCCTTGAGGACGCGTTCTCTCGGAGTGAATTCACCATACCCAATAAATAGGTCTACCAAAGGTTGGGTCTCAAGGTCTGATACTCCGTCTCCGACCATGACAGTGAATTCAGGAGCGTAAGTAGCTTTGAGTTCTTTAATTATTTCCGGCTTTCCTCCATTTCTTGTTGTAGGGCTTGCCGTGAACCCCTTGTAGGAGCCGTCTTCGTTAAAGTGTAAAGGAACGGCATGGATTTCCTCGATGCCAAGGTGCTTGGCAAAGGGCTCAATTGGTTGAATAAAGCCACCAGATATGATAACGACCTTCCAGTCTTGCGCAATGAGTTCTGTAATGAGTTCCTTTGCGCCTGAGGAAATGCGATCAATGTATAATTGGCCGACTTGGGCACAGAGCTCAAGAGTGGGTTGAATGAGGTCTAGGCGCTTAGCGAAGATGTCTTCAATGGCAATTTGTCCAGACATCGCTTGGTTGGTAAGGTCAACAATCTGTTCTTTTACTTTTTCTCCTCTAGAGGCCGCCAATTCATCTACTCCTTCAATCTCAGACAGGGTAGAGTCACAATCAAAACATAGTAACTTCATCTCAAATAATGTTTAGGTTAATAAATCGATACAGTCGTTCCTAGATCTACGGTGTTGTAAAGCTCTATCATATCTAAATTGCGTAATCGAATGCACCCCATGGAGTGGGGGGTTCCGATGCCTTGCTCATTATTTGTCCCGTGAATGTAGATATAACGTTGGTATGTATTGTTATTGTCTCCTTCGAGTCCCGAGAGCCTCAGAATACGTGCGAGAATGTGATCCTTTGAGAGTTCGGGGTTGTCAGGAGACCATTGGGAGACTTTACGCCTCCCCTTGAACACAGAATGGATATGCTCACCAGCTCCGTGTTTTTCGGATATTTGAAAACGACCTAAAGGGGTTTTATTACTCCCCTCCGTAAATCCAATGCCAAATCGTGAAGAGGAGATCGGGAAGACTTTATTTTGATAGGATAAGGTCTGATCGGCCAAATGTATAGTCAGGTGCTTTGGGGTGGGCTTAATACATTGCATGGGAGTTTCTTTAGGTTCGTTTGTGGGGAGTTATGCGCCACATCCAGATCCGCATGGCGAATCTGTCATGGAGCATGCTTGATCACTAATGCCCTCTGGTGTTTCGACATCAGTATAAGGCGCTTGAGCCTTCAGACCTAAGCCTTCTAAAAGCTCCATATCCTTCTTAACCGCCGGGTTTTTGGCTGTGAGGAGTTTGTCTCCATAGAAGATGGAATTTGCTCCAGCAAAGAAGCAGAGGGCTTGCCCTTCGTCAGAGAAGTGCGTACGTCCTGCCGAGAGGCGAACCTTTGCCTTAGGAATAGCGATTCTGACGATGGCAATCATACGGACGACATCAAATACGGTGACAGGTTCACTCCCTTCGAGAGGGGTTCCTGGCATAGGCATAAGTGAGTTGATGGGGACACTCTCAGGCTGCGGAGACATCTCAGAGATGGTCTCAATCATTTTTAGACGATCCTCAGTGGTTTCTCCTAACCCGAGAATTCCGCCACAACACACCGACATTCCTGCATCTTGAGCGTTTTTGATGGTGCGTAAGCGATCATCATATGTGTGAGAGGTGACAATGTTTGGGTAATGCTCGCGAGAGGTATCAAGGTTGTGGTTGTATGCGGTGACGCCAGCTTCTTTTAGGGTTTTAGCTTCTTCAGGCCCAATCTCTCCTAGAGTAACGCAGACTTCCATTCCGAGTGTAGAGACGTCCTTGATGATGTCGACGACTTGGTCAAATCTCTTGGTGCCACCTCGGACGCCTTTCCAAGCTGCTCCCATACAAAATCTGGTGGAGCCTGTGGATTTTGCGGCTTTAGCACGCTCCATAACAGCTTCCTTTTCCATTAAACGTTCCACTTGGACGCCTGAATTGTATCGAGCAGATTGAGCGCAGTAAGAACAATCTTCAGAGCATCCACCGGTTTTGATCGATAGAAGAGTGCAGAGTTGCACTTCATTGTTTTGCCAATTGTTGAGATACGTTTCTCTTGATTTTGAGATTAAGTCGAAAAATGGGAGCTCAAAAAGAGCCTTTAGTTCATCATATTTCATTGCATTTAGATTTGTAAATTTATTGTGTCCAGTGCCCCATGACCTTCGGCATTTCACCCTGACCTACAGGGATGTAATCTGTCTTTCCGACTGCTCCTGTGAGAGGTATGCCTAATTGGGATTTCCAACGGGCACTCATGCTTTCTCCAGTATGGCATCCATAGCTGTGGCAGATGGCATTAGGGGTGAAGACTTTAGACTTTATCTTGGAGCAATCGTTTTCATGAATCCACGCCTTACTAGAAGCCATAATATTGCAACCATAGTCTAGCATGAGGCAGTGTCGATTGGAGTGCCCAAAGAAGTCAAAGGTTTTGACAGAGTTTGTAGGCTGGCTGTTGATGGCATTAATTGCGCCTTGACCAGTCGTAAACCACTTGATTTTAGCATTACGTTTTTCAGCCTGTTCCTTGATCCACGAAATGTAGGGCTTGTTGTCCTCTTGCCCCCTTTTGGCATACCCAGTCTTGTAAACCATCCATACGATAGGAGCATCTGGACCATAGATTTTACGGATTTCATCCATTCTCATGGTAGATGCTCTGATGAAGTTGGCCCACCAACGGTCGTGTTGGTCTTTTTTGATTCGAAGGTCTTCCCATTGCCGGAGGGCTGGGCCACCACATAAAATAAGGTGACGAGCTTCTGCGAGAGAGGTCATCACGAGTGTAGATATAAAGAGGGATAAAAGGAGTCTCATAAAGGTTTGATAAAAATATGAAAAGGGCGAGGAAAGGAGCAAGCGTAGAGAGTAAGAAAAGCTAGTCTTTTTTGGTATCTTTTAGGCAGTTCATGCAGAGCACTTGACCCTTGCTGGTGACGCGAAACCCCATAGAAGGGTCATCTGTGTCTTTGATGCCACAGACATCGCAGGTGTGAAAGCTACGTTCTTTGGGGGCGGTCGGAACTTTGATTTGTATGATCTTCTTTGGTGGAGAGAGCGCTTTGCGCTTCTTAAGAAGAGAGGCTGCGAGGATGAGATAATGGCTTAGAGCAATGCAAAAGTGGAGAAGTGCTCCTAAGCTAGAAGTTTGATAGACATCGAGAGCGATTAAGAGTGCCGTTACAGTAGCCAAAATCCATATTTGCACCGGTAAAACGAAAAATAGCAATAGGGTAAACTTTGGATGAAAGGTCGCAAAGATAAAAAGAATACTGGCGTCGAAAAGCATTCCGGGAGGGAGGATGTTGACAACGGTGTAAGCCACTCCCTCGGGAGTTGTGCCGAGCAGTCCTAGGGGGCTGATACTGAAAAAAATGCTAGAGAGGCTACAGGCAACCCATCCTCCTAAGAAGTATAAGGTTGTTCTAAAGGCTCCAAGGCGCGATTCGATCCCATCGCTGAATTGCATCATGATTAGCGCTGCAAATACCGCAAAAAGGGCAACGATCGACCCGTTGGCATCATTTAAATTGGACTGTCCGATTGGGACAAAGATGAATGAAAAGATACGCCAGTATTCGCCTTCTAGGATAGCCGGCCAATTGAATTTAATCAGCTGGACGGCTTTGGGGTTTACAAATGTGAGCCCTACCATTCCGAGTTGGAATAGAGCCAAATACCTAATAATAGAAGGGAAGGCGATCCATCCTATCTTACGTTCTAACCACGCGATCATATCCGATTACCCTTTGAATGCGTTAGAGCGTACGCCTTCGATCCCTAAATCTTTTACGACAAATAGTCGTCCTGCGTGCTCTTCTTCTTCAGTTTTGTGAACTCCTGTTGTAATATAAAGCTCATTGAAATAATGACCTCCAAAGGCACAAGCTGTTGTTTCTAAGCAAGGAATGTCGATCTTTTGTAAGAGTTCTCCAGTTGGTTTGTATTGTACCACACATGCTCCATGACAGAAGGCGATCCAAAGGTTGCCTTGCGCATCTATGGTCATGCCATCGGGTGACGCATCAATGGCGTCTGTAGCAAAGGCTACTCTCTCATTACTTAAGTTGCCTGTTGTTTGGTCGTAATCAAAAGCTAAGACTTCACGTCTTGGGGTATCGATGTAGTAAAGGGTATCGCCTGAGGCGTTCCAAGCTAGGCCATTGGAGTTGGTGACATTTGTATGTGCGGTATGCAAGGTATGGTCTGGATCCAATCGATAGAGACTAGCGTCACCAGTTACCTTCTTAAGACTAATGGTACCCGCAAAAAGTCTGCCGTCAGGTGAGCATTTACCATCGTTGAATCTATTATTTTCTTTGTCCGGCTCTGGGTCTGTGATTGGGGTACTCTCGCCAGTGAATTCGTTTAGAAAATAAAGACCGTTGTCGCCAGCCCATACGAGACCTCCTTCTTCACGAGGGACTACGGTGCCGACACGTTGCCCAACATCAAAGATCATTTCGTAACCAGACTTTGTATCAAATCGAATGATCTTATGGCTCTCAATGTCCACATAGTAAAGGAATCCTTCCCACCAAATTGGTCCTTCTCCCCACTTTGATATGTAGCTACCTACAGGCTCTATAGTCATAGAATGTCTATGAATCAGGTCAACCATGAAGTCAAAACGGAAATATAATCCGAGAGCAATCTTCATACGAGTGAGGAGGGGGAGTGGCGTTTAAAATATTGCGATTTTTTTATAATGCGGTAAAAAGCTTGAGTATAGAGTCGTAACAGTTTTCTAGAAGCTTTAATTTTATATTTAGCATGCAAGATCCTACATCCAATACATCAGTCGCATCAAAAACTGTGAACTTGCAGAGTGCGCAACAGAGCTCAACTGATGGAGCGACTCCTGATGCATTGAAGAAATCCTTGCCTCATGCAATGGATGTAGAAAAGCGCTTGCTGTCATCAATGATTCAAGACCCTAGGGAATACATAGGGTCTGCTATTACATTGGGCTTAAAGAAAGAACACTTTTATAAGCCCTCACATGCCATTCTCTATGACTTAATATTTGAAATGGAGGATAAAGGGGAGCCAGTGGATCTGGTTATTCTGACCGAGAAGTTAAGGTCACGAGACCTTCTAGAGAACATTGGAGGGGTAGCTGAGCTTACGGATATCGCAACCTGTGAGACCTTACATGCAAACTTTGAGGCGTATTTAGAGTTGGTTAAAAATAAGGCCGTTCTTCGTCAGGTTATCCATATTTGTTCGTATTCAATTACTGATGCGTATAGTGACCCTGATGATATTGAGGAGTTTCTTGATACCTTTGAGCAAAAGGTCTTTGAAATTAAAGAAAACGAAGGGGCTGCCAAGGATGACGCGATGGCCGCCGATTTTTTGCCTGAAATATCTGAGCAGTTAGAGGCCTTGGCCTCGGGGCAAACAGATGAGTTAGAAGGTTTAGATTGTGGGTTTCATGTCCTAAACACCTTATCAAATGGGCTGAAGCCTGGAGAGATGCTTATTATCGCGGCGAGACCGTCTATGGGGAAGACTTCCTTCATGATGAACATTGTGGAGCATGTTGCCGTCACAAATCGTGAGCCGACGTTGGTTTTTTCCTGTGAGATGCCCTCTAAGTCGATTGTTCAGCGTCTGTTGTTTAGTCGAGCTGGTATTCCGATGAGCAAGCTTAGGCCAGGACTCCAACTTAATAAGCAACAAGTCATAGAGTTTAGAAATGCGGTAAAAGATATTGAAGAGGCTCCCTTATACATTGATGATACGCCTTCACTTTCGATTGCTGATTTGCGGGCTAAAGCACGAAGACGTAAGAAAGATAGTGATATTAAGCTCATCGCAGTGGACTACCTTCAGTTAATGCGTTCAACTTCGAAGCAAGCTTCTGGTTCGAGGGAGCGTGAGATTGCGGAGATTTCTGCTGGTCTCAAGGCGGTTGCTAAGGAGCTAGAAGTGCCTATTATTGTCTTAGCTCAGCTTAACCGTGGACCAGAAAACAGGGGGGGCAAACCTAAGATGTCTGACTTGCGTGAATCTGGAGCAATCGAGCAGGACGCAGACATGATCGGACTCTTGTTTCGTAAGGCTTATTACAAGGAAGGGGACGAAAAGGAAAACGATAACGGAGATTCTGAGCTTGTTTTGGCTAAAAACCGTAATGGTGAAACACGTAGTGTGTATTTAAACTTCCAAGGCAATCTAATGAAATTTGTACACCGCGAAAGAACAGAAGAGGATGATGAATAATTTCTTGATGTTTTTTGGTTTGCATGAAAATTATTTTTGATTATTCGCCTTACTTTAACAGTCTATTAAATGTGAGGGGGAAACAATCAGATCATCAAAAAGTTTATTCTATAAGAATGTATGTTTTGGTTTGCTCCTTCGTGGTGAACCTTTTTTTAGGAGTCTTTGTTTTGAAAGGGTTCCTTCAAAAGACATTAGGGGAGCCTGAGTCAACTGTCCTGAAAAAAGAAGACTTTCTAACTCCGACTCAATTGAGATGGTTGGATACGCACCGTGATATAAATCTAGCACATTGCCGAGGATATAAGCCGATTGACTTTTGGGGGCGCAATAAAAAGTGGGAAGGTTTTAGTGCGGATTATATGAATCAGGTCTTTGATGTGTTAGGTTTGGCTTACCGTGATGTTACGGGAGGAAGCCTCGTAGAAAAGCTTGAGAGAGTCCAAAATCGGGAGGTTGACCTTGTAACGAGCGTTTACGAGCAACATGTAATGGAAGGGGTTTGCTATACAGAGCCTTACTTTAAATTGCCGATCATGGTCTTTACGAGGGCAGAGAATAAAGAAAAAATCAAAACCCTTGATGACCTAAAAGGGTTGGTCTTAGGGATTTCTAAAGATTCAAAGGTACAATCTTTTTTTGCGGAGAATTATCCCGAGATTATTTTAGAGGAATACTCTTCTCATGGGACCGCTTATTTACAATTGTCTCATGGTGCAGTGGATGCCTGCCTCTCTACACTTCATTCAGGTGTTAATAAAGGAGCTGCTAATGGAGTCACAAATGTGGTTTTGGTTGGGAATACTTATCTTAATTTGCCTTATGGTCTCGCGGTACGGGATGATTGGTCTGAATTGGTCGAGATTCTTAACCTGACAATTGAGCAGTTTGAAAAAGAACGCGTGCAAGCGATTCGGGAAAGATGGTATGGAGCTATTGGGCCTGAAGCTTTATTTACAAAAAGGCACTTAAGCATCGTGTTTATTGTTGGTGGCTGTTTTGGTATTATTCTCTTAATCTTTTATAAGAGAAAGGAGATTTTAGAATCTGAGCGGGAAAGGGAGCGGGAAGTAAACGAATCCAAAAGTCGTTTTTTTGCAGCAATCAGTCATGACTTGCGACATCCATTTGCTGCGATGTTGACCATGCTAGAGTTGACAGGGGAGGGTTCTGGAAAATCTCGTCATAAGGAGTATATTAAATGCGCACTCCAAGGATCAGACGCTTTATTACGGTTGTTAAATGAGATTCTTAATTTCTCCAAAGTGGAGGCTGGAGCCCTGACACTTTATCCAGCTTCTCATAATCTCAGACAGTCAATTCTAAATTCTGTGGGACTTTATCAACATACGGAAAAGGATGGTGTAAGCTTTGATGTAGACATTAAGGAGCATCAGATTTTTTCTCAACAAGTAATCGTTGACGAGTTGAGGTTGCAACAAGTCATTCTAAATTTAGTTAATAATGCGATTAAACTTACTGATTACGGTGTGGTGCAATTGAGGGTGGCATGGCTTACAAAGCCACAAGCGTACTCCTGTTGGAACCCTGAGGATTATCCAATACTTCAAGAGCATAGCGGATACTTGATGATCGATGTAATAGATTCGGGTGAGGAAATACAACCTGAAGTTTTAGAGAGGGTTTTTTCCTCAGGCTCAAGATTAGATACCCATGAAGTTCTCAAGAATGAGTTAGGGCTTGCCATATCCAATGAGTTGATAACGACTATGGGGGGACGTATCAAAGCGACTACGCATGTAGCTAAAGGTAATGTGTTTTCTATTGTGTTGCCTTTGACACGAGCTTCCACAGTGAAACATCAAGCGTTTCAATTACCTTCTACAATACAGAGATCCTTGGCGAAACCTAGAAAGGTGTTGGTGGTAGATGATGACCGCTTAGGGAATATGTTTATTACAAATATTTGTAAGGGACTAAAATGTGAGGTGGATTCGGTCGTTGATGGGAAGCAAGCATTAGAGCGGATACAATTGCATACATATGATCTGGTATTCTTGGATATAGAAATGCCTGTTATGAATGGGATTGAAACGATTCAGGAAATTCGGAATAGTGAAACGGCGCAAGGGCAGGATACTTTATATGTTGTCGCCCTCACAGGGCATGAGGATAGAGATGAGGAGCTGAGAACATATGGCTTTTCTGAAGTGATTACGAAGCCTTGTCATAGGTCGGTAGTCCAAGAGTTATTGGATCGTATCGAGAAAGTTTAGGATATACGAAGTTTTTCTTTTAGAGAGTTTGTCTTTCTCTTAAACACAGATTATAAGGTGTAGGTATGAAGTACATGTTAACTATCTATTTGCCCGCCGTATTATTAACGGCGTCATGTATCCGACCGATAGGAATGACGGAAGCTCCTTCCCCAAGGGCTCTTCAGCCGAAGTCTCCTATTCTTCTGACAAGCGTGCAACGCACGAAAATCGCTCGTAAGATTTGGAGAAATGAAAGTAATGAAACAATCGAGGGGTTAACGGCCTGGAATGAAGGGGAGGGGTTTCCCTCGTTAGGGATAGGTCACTTTATCTGGTATCCGAAAGGAGTAAACGGGCCTTTTACTGAGTCGTTTCCCCAGTTTATAGCCTTTGCGAAACAACAGGGGATAACTCCTCCAGTATTGGCAAGGTATGCAGATGCTCCATGGTCTAGTAGACAGGAGTTTAAAAGCCAGTTTAATAGTCCTCAAATGGTTGAGTTACGTAACTGGTTGGCGAATAACTTAACGCTCCAAGCAGACTTTATTATTACAAAGTCCCTTTCTTCATTGGGTAAGATCATAAATGCGACATCACCTGCGGATCGTGCTCGGGTGCACGCAAACTATCAAAAAGTCGCAGCAACTCCTAACGGTCAGTATGCCTTGATTGATTATGTGAACTTTAAAGGGGAAGGCATTAATCCAAAGGAAAGATATAATGGTCAAGGGTGGGGGCTTCTGCAGGTCTTACTTAATATGCAAAATGTCCCGAGTGGTCAGCCTGCGGCTGCGGAGTTTGCTACATCAGCTAAGAGAACCTTAGGGCAGAGAATAGCTAATTCCCCAAAAGAGCGTGGAGAAAAGCGTTGGAAGTCCGGTTGGTTTAACAGATGTGCTACATACGCTCAACCTCTATAAAGAAAGGGAGGATTCTAGCGAGATCTGTTAAAGCGAGCAATGACAAAGCCATTGAACACGTCTAGCCAAACAATGATGCTCGAATAAATGAAAGGTTTATATTGGAGGAGCCTTTCATACTTCATAGGGAAGATTTGTACTCCATTGGAGCTATTAATTTGAATAGCTCCGATAATATATAAAACGAGAACCGCGATGCCACAGACAAGGGAGGATATTTGATCAGAAATGACGGTGGCGTCGTTATTGCCGGCGGCTTTACACGCTTCAATAGATAGGGCAAAAGCCCCTCCCAAATAGATTGCAAACTCTATATTACGTGTCATCGGAGTAAAGGTGTAGCCCGAGGTGAATTGGGACTCAAAGAGGATCAATGAGGAAAGTAAGCCTACTAGAGTAACTGGAAAGATTGCGGAGAGAGTTTTATATTCTTTAGAAGACACAACAAGATTGTATAAAACACTATATTTTTAGGCGTCAATATTTAGTATGAGCTTTCTTAGAATAATGCTATGAAATCACTATTATCTTACATATCCCTTTGACTTCCCAATAATTAAACGTCATGACCCCTCTATGTCTTTAGAAACGACTTTGATATTATTTAAGCCTGACGCAATAGAGAAAAGCCTTGTAGGTGAGGCTCTTAATAGATTTGAAACAGAGGGGAATATCATCAGAGGCATCAAAATGATGAACCTAACACCTGAACTCTTAGCTGAGCATTACGCTCATATTACGGATCGTCCATTTTACCCTCGTCTCGTACAGTTTATGACAAGTACTCCTGTTATTGCTCTCGCTCTGGAGGGTGAAAACATTATTTCAAGTGTTCGTGAGAAGTTGGGCGCAACAGATTCTCCGTCTGCAGAAGAGGGTACGATTCGTAAGGCATATGGTATAAATTCGATGTTTAATATTTGCCATGCTTCTGATAGTCCTGAATCTGCGGCTATTGAACTAAAGCGCTTTTTCAAACCAGAAGAGCTCTTTAGCTTTCATGCGGAAGATTATCTTAAATAAACCTTTAGAGTAATATTCCTTGCCCCTTATGGTTTTCCTAAGGATTGAATCATGAAGGTCTTCACAAGAGAACAATGGCAACAGCGCTCCTTGGCGCATTATGACAGGGTGTATGCATTCGCTCAAGAAGCTCGTAAGAGAGCTGCAAGACGAGAGAAACACCCTATTTATGACTTTCTGACCAAGTACTACCCCTTTTCTCTCGGGAAATTTGAAAAATGGCATCCAGGCTATGGAGTTACCTTAGAGGGGGGAGATTCAGAGCGCTTTGTAGAGCCTCGTTATACCTTTACTTCTAGTGGGGCATGCACTCTTAATCCCTTGGCGTTAACCGATAAGGAGAGAGTTAGGTATCAGTTTATTCTAAACCTTCTGGAGCAAACTCAACAACAGTCGCCTGTGTATTCGTGCTTTGGCTTGCATGAATGGGCGATGGTTTATTCGGGGGCAGAAGTTCGACATAGGGAAAGTGCGCCGTTTAGGCTCCCCCAACAAGAAATTGATAGTATTGTGGAAAGCCGTTCTTTGGTTTGTACCCACTTTGATGCCTTTCGTTTCTTTGCTCCTAAGGCTCAAACAATGAATAAACACATCCTTAATTTGGATGATCGTGAAGCGTTTGAGCAACCTGCATGTATCCATGCTAATATGGATCTCTACAAGTGGTCATTTAAGCTTTATCCTTGGATCGGGAGCGACTTTATTTGGAGGTGTTTTCAATTGGCTCTCACCGCTAGAGAAATCGATATGAGAGCTAGTCCTTACGATTTGTCAGAATGGGAGTATGAACCAATTTGTATCGAAACTGATGAGGGGAGGAAAGTCTACCTTGCGGCGCAAAAAGCTCTCGAAACAGAGGGTAAATGTTTGAGGGAGGAGCTTATTTCGCAAATTTTAGAGTTTTTACCGAAAACATCTTCTCTGTAATCATTCACCCTCTTTCTCTAACGTTCGTATGATTTGTTAGTATGTTTAATCCTCTTAAGATTATTTCTTGAGAGGAAGGATAGAGAGAATGAAGCATAGTGTCCAAGCAATAGTACGAGGCCAATTGGTTTGTACGAGTTGGTTTATTATGTGTGGGTTATAACCCTTTGATGAAAGAAGCGAGTGTTTTGGAACTGATACAAAGAAGGTATATCCCCAAATAAAGGCGATTAATAGGCAAGAGCTCCAAACAAGCGGTTCTGGTTTCTTCAGAAGCTGGCTCCCAGTGATTACGACTTGGCTCAGCATAAGGGGGCCGACAAATAGTAAGATAAGACTTGTGTATTGGTTATGCCATCTTTGGAAGCTATCAGGAGATGAGTAGAGAAAGCTGGGGTAAATAATGAGCTGGACTAACCAGATTAGGATGACTAATCCGAAATCTATTAGAGGTCTTAGGTAGTATAGGTTCAGTGGAGATATCGTCATATACTAATGAGTATGCCAGAGGAGGCTATTATCAACTATTGTTCTATGATATTGTGAAGCCCTTGGGATGCTTTTAAGATTGCTTCTCTGAAGGTAGGATCTGTAAGATTGAGGAAAACTATGAGAAGATTATGGTGGCCTTTTGCTTTTGTTTACTTTCTGGTTTCTCTTATGTTTTCAGAAGGCAAAGTTCCTCGTTCGAGTCGCTCGCGTGAAGTCGTAAAGCGCGTGTCACCAGATCTTGCGGAAGCTTTTCGTGTAAAGGGCTTACGCTTGGGACAACCTGTTTTTATTCGCGTATTTAAGCAAGAGATGGCATTGGAGGTGTGGATTGAACCTCGTCCTGGGCATGCGTATGAATTGTTTAAAACCTATCCAGTAGCAAATTATGGAGGAATGGGGTTTGGGCCTAAATTACAAGAAGGCGACCGGAGAGCTCCAGAGGGGTTTTATTTTATCCGCCCGGATCAATTGAATCCGAATTCTAGATACCACCTCTCCTTTAATCTAGGCTATCCCAATGCATATGATCGACTTCATGGGCGAACGGGGAGCTTTTTGATGGTGCATGGAGGTCGAGCTTCGATTGGGTGCTACGCTATGACCGACCCTCAGATAGAGGAGATTTATACGATTGTAGAGAAGGCGCTTACGAGTGGTCAGTCGTTTGTGAGGGTTCATGCCTTTCCCTTTGCAATGAGTGATCATATGATCCGTTGTCATGGCAATACGTTGCAACAGGCCTTTTGGAAAAACCTGAAGGAGGGTTATCAGATCTTTGAGAAGACGAAAAGGCCACCACAAGTAAGTGTTGATAAGGTGAAGCGTCGTTACACCTTTATTAAATCATGAACTTTAGGCTGAGAACTGTTGTAAGGGGGTATACTCTAATTGAAGTCATCATCACTCTTTTCTTAGTGATAGGGGTGTCAGGGATAGCCTTTCACGTGTTTCGCCAAACGACTTATAGGATTAAGGTCTCACAAACGCAAACTTTATTACAACTACTAGAGTATAGTTTAGAGCAGTATGCTCTAGATCATGACGGGATTTATCCTGCGGGGGACGGTTCGTATGCATCGGCTCAAATATTATATCAAAAGCTTGCAGGGTATACACCAGAGGGAGTGCGAGATGAATCGGCACGTTGTTATGGAGAGTATTTGTCTCCAAGAGGAAGATTTGTGGAGGACGAGAGAGCTGTGGTAGATTCGTTTGGAAACTATATTCGCTATATCGCTCCTTATTCAGAAAATAGTTCGCTCAAAGCATATCGCCTGTGGAGTCTTGCAAGTGAATAAGTTATAAATAGTAACGTATTTCTAAGAATAATCTTTTTGAGAAATTTGATGAATGTCACATTATTTTTTTCTTTTTAAAAGGTTTCATGAGGCATATTAGTCTGATTTAAGAAATTTTAGATAAAAAATATGCCAAAAATACGAGTTTTAATGCTAGGATGGGAGTTTCCCCCGATGATCAATGGTGGATTAGGGATTGCTTGTCACGGGCTAGCAAATGCTTTGAGTAAATATGTGGATTTGCATGTTGTATTACCTAAGGCAGATCTTACAGCTCAGTATGATGGATACAGAGTGAGCTCTCTAGATCAGAGCGCGGCAGGTGAGGTGACTGTTGCGGCAGCACACAGAGAGACTTACAAGAGGTTTGCGAGTATTGATCTAGTAGAGCACCCTGGAATTTCTCCTTACCACTATGATGAAGGAGAGACATCCGTGTTAGAAACTACGGAAACTGAGACAAAAGAAGTGGTTGAGTATACGACATATCAGACGAATGAGTTTAAGATAGATAAGTTGTATGGAGAGGATGTAGGGCAGAAGGTGTATGAATTTTCACAAGCGCTTAAGGTGCAGGGGTTAAAGTATGACTTTGATGTTATCCATGCACATGATTGGATGACCTATCAAGCAGGCTTAGAGCTAAAGGCGGTAACAGGTAAGCCGCTTGTAGTACATTTGCATGCATCGCAATATGATCGCGCGGGGCCAGATGCACGTGGTTGGATTTATGATATTGAACGTAATGGGATGCACGGTGCGGACCTTGTTATTCCTGTAAGTAACTATACAGGAACGATTGTGGAGAATCATTATGGAGTCTCAGCAGCGAAAATTCGGACAGTGCATAATGGAGCCGAAAGGGTTGATACCTTTAAGAGCAAGAAGAAGTTCCCTGAAAAGGTGGTTCTGTTTCTTGGTCGTTTAACGGCACAGAAAGGACCAGAGTTCTTCTTAGAGATTGCCTCATTGGTGATGGCGCAAAACAGTAATGTGCGCTTCGTAATGGCAGGTACTGGTGAGAAGATGCGTCACCTTATCGAAGCCGGGGCATTTAAGGGCTTGGGTGGGAGATTTCATTTCACAGGTTTCCTCAATAAGGACAAGGTTAATGAACTCCTCTCGATGACGGATGTGTATTGTATGCCTTCGGTATCTGAGCCCTTTGGCTTGTCTGCTCTGGAGGCCGCACAGTTTGGCATTCCTGCAGTGATTTCTAAGCAGTCGGGAGTAGCTGAGATTTTGAAAGGAGCTCTGCATGCGGACTTTTGGGATACTGAATTAATGGCGGAACACATCAATAGCCTGCTTACGGATGAGAAGTTGCGTGATGAGGTTGTAGCCAACTCTCATGCCGATATTGCGGCTTCTACTTGGGAGGCTGCGTCTGAAAAAATCGTAAGACTTTACGAAGAGCTGGTTTAAGACGTCAGATCTTATTCAACGGTGTAATAAAAGATGGTTTTTGTAACCTATTTTGCTACACCGTTTTGATGAAATTTAGAGTATTTCAAGCGTAGAAAAAACGTGGGGAGAGAAGAGGCTTTACAGGTTGCATGGGCTTGCCCTTTAGTGAGAGGGTGAAAACAACGGTTACAGCCTTATTCATCCTAACATTCTCGGTATTTGGACAAGATTCCACCGAGGAAGTTTTTATACCTTTTGGTGAAGAGGGCGGATTTGGCTCTCAAGAGGTGCCAGCCGAGTCAGAGATTAATTTTTTTGAGATGATCCCCTCAGCTCCTAAGGAGTTGGAGGTCACGAATGATGGAGGCATTGAGTATCAGAAGGCGAGTAATGAACTGGTCTACCGAAACCATGTCATAGTTAAAGGGGATACAGGAGTTCAGATGTATGCCGATGAGGCCGTGGTCAACTTGAATACTGAGAAGGTCACTTTGGTCGGTAATGTGAGTGTTTATAATGGGCCTTATCTGTTCAAAGGCGAGGTAGCAGAGTATTATTATGTAGAGAGAAGGCTCGATACAGCATATTTAAAGACAGGATATGATCCCTTTTTGATTAAGGCTGCATCCTTAAATAGTGTATCACGAGAGGGTAAGCAGGTCTTAGTGGCAAAGGAAGCTTCGGTGACGACAGATGATTACCAAGATCCCAGTTTTTGGCTCAAAGCTGATGTGGTTTCGGTTTATCCAGATGAGATGGTGGTATTTAAGAACATGAAGTTGCAGATAGGAGATACTCCCGTGTTTTGGTTACCATACTTTGCTAAATCTTTGGATGGTAATCTTGGATATCATTTTACCCCAGGGGGCATGACGCATTTGGGTATGTTTTGGAAGAGTCGTTATGGAATGCATTTAGGGGGGGAGCGTGATCCGGAAACACATCGCATTAATGATCCGAGGTATTTGTTGAGTCTCAGAGTAGACCCGTATAGTAGACGAGGAATTGGTTTAGGTGCAGACATCTCTGCTCTGAAAGGCCTCAAACAGGGAGAGTTTTCTAGATATTCCTTCTATGGGATTTATGATAATGACCCCGAGATTACGAGAACTCGTATTTCTCGAACAGGTTTAGTGGATTCGGCTCGGTATGGGATTAAGCTTTCGAACCGTAAGTTGTTTGAGATGCCTTTAGAGCATTCTCTTAGGTTGGATACAAATTTGCACTTTCTTAGTGATCAATTTTTCTTAGAAGATTACTTTGAGGCGGATTATCGGGTAAATCCGCAACCTGAAAATACAGTTGCATTGAGTCATACACATCGATCCTATGTGACGACTCTTTCAACAAGGTTTACTCCTCATTCGTTTTATGAAAGTGATGAGCGGTTACCTGAATTCACCCTTGATCGTGTGAGATCGAACCTTTGGCAGACTCCATTACTTTATGAGAGCCAATCTCGGTTCGGTTTTTTACGCAAGCACTTAGCAGATGCAGAGCGAGATGATTTGAGGGCGGAAGCGCTGACAGCTGCTACGACCCGTTATGATGAGATTCAAAATGCTCTGAATGAGCCAGGTTTTTTTAGGGGACATTCATGGCACGAGTTTTCCTTGCCCCAGACCTTTTGTAATGGTGGACTCTCTCTCACTCCTAGAGTAGGAGGAGGGTATACACATTACACCTCTGAGGACGGAGACCTGAATCATCGAAGGTTTATGTCTCATTTGGGGCTGGATGTTACCCTAAAGTTACAACGATCTTACGATGAGATTAAAAACCCTAGGTTGGGACTGAATGGGTTAAGTCATACGATTCAACCGTATATTAGTGCGTCTCTGTTGAATGTCTCTGGCTTGCCGACAGACATTCAAGGTGTGGACACGCTGACAGCATTGACGAGGCCTAGACCTATTCATCTGGGGCGTTATAGCGCCTTGGACGATGTAGATGATTGGGCTCTATTAAGGACAGGAATTCGGCAGAGCTTTCGAACGAAGAGAGATGGGGGAAGTCAGGAGTGGCTATATTGGGATACCTATATGGACTTTGTCCTAGGGGATGAAGATGACGCGAACAGCTTATCTAATCTATACACAGAGGTTACTTGGAATCCTCTACCCTGGTTCCGCTTGTCTGTTGAGGCGCAGTTTCCTGTAGCGGAGACAGCTAACGAGTTTAGTGAGCTGTATTCGAGTTGTAGCTTTATGCTGGGGCGCTCAACAGAGGTAACAATGGGGTATAACTTCCTCAAAAACCACCCTGTTGCTCAAGATTCTAATCGCGTTTCTTACTCTATCTATCACCGGTTGAATGATGAGTGGGGGCTTGGGTTGAGGCATTTTTGGGAATTTGACGACAATACGTTAGAGCAGCAGAGGTATTCCATTAGCCGAAGCATGAAGAGTTGGATCTTTTCTTCTGAAATCTTTCAGCGAAACAATCGGGTGATTAAGGAATATGGGGTGTCCTTCGGGTTTGTGTTACGAGATTTTCCTGAAATTTCATTGCCACTTTCCGTGACCTCGCAATAGTTGTCTTATGACGACTATTGATCAATTAAATCAACTCTTATCTTTCCGTTATGCTTGTAAGGCATTTGATGCTCAGAAAACTCTGGCGCCAGAAACCAAGGATGCATTATTGAAGTCCTTACCATTGACGCCTTCATCATTTGGGATGCAGTTGTGGAAGTTCTTCATTATTGAAGATGCAGAAGTTCGTCAGAAACTAAAGGAGGTGTCTTGGGGGCAATCTCAAGTAACTGATTCTGACTTTCATATTGTGTTTGCGGTAGAAACGACCTTTGATGAAGCAAGAATTGATAAATGGGTTGACCATATGGCAACTGTTCAAGGGACTCCTGAAGAGGCTGCTAACGGACTTAGAGGCGCTATTAAAGGATTCACAGCAGACTGGTCTGATGCCAAGAAGCAGGAGTGGGCAAAGCTTCAATCTTACATTGCGCTTGGTCAGTTTATGACATCGGCGGCTCTACTCGAAGTCGACACCTGTCCAATGGAGGGGATCGATCACGCAGCATATGACGAGATTTTGGGGCTGAAAGAGAAAGGGTATACAACGGCCGTCGCATGCTCTGTCGGTTATAGGTCTGCTGAAGACAAATACGCGAGTGCACCAAAGGCTCGTTTTGCGTATGACGAGATGGTAGAAGTAATCTAAGGAAGTTTCGTTGTATTAAATTTGGTGTATACAAGTAATCTTGCTATAAGACACCATGAATACAATGAACCTGCCATCGTCCTATAAGAACAATGGCAGGTTTAAAGAAACTTCAGTATTCGATATCGATTTTAATTTTTGGGGGGCTTCTCTTGCAATCTCATGCGAGAAGTTGGCAAAACTCTCTATTTGATGCACCCGCAGGGCCTTATAAAAAGAAAAAGCATTGTAAGCTCCGTTATAGCTTAACATGGAAGGGGTCTGTTAAGGCCGGTGAGTGTTCGGTTGAATTTGATCGTAATCGAGGGAAGTCTAAGCCTGTTAAAGTCAAATGTAATGGCTATACCTCAGGGCTTGCGAGAAGCGTCTTCCCTTATGACTTTAATCTGCATTCGCGCTACAATGGGCGCACCCTTGAGCCATACTCTTATCATATTTGGGAAAAAACAAGAGATGAGACGAAGGAGTTGAAGGGGACTTTCTCAGGGGATACAGTACGCGTGAAGAATAAAACAAGCCCTTTGGATTCGTCGAAAGTGAAGCACAGCTCTAAGACCTTCACCTACCCTCAGATGTATGACCTCTACAGTAGTATACTTTATATCGGGAGTCAGCCGCTTGCCAATAACGATAAGATTAATTTAGTGATTTATCCTTTTGATGAACCCTATCTAGCAATGGTTTCCGTATTAGGACGGGAACGCCATAAGGGGCATAATTGTATCAAGTTAGATCTGAAGATGAAAAAAATTAGGTCAGACTTGAGTCTCAAGGAATATGAGAAGATGAAGAGCACAACGATGTGGATTACAGATAATACTGACCGGGTGATGGTTGAGCTAAGATCTGAAGTGTTTATTGGAGACGTGCGTGCAACCTTGAAAAGTTCAGAGTGGTATTAATACCATATTTGGCTCAAGTGAGCCAATCGCGTAAGGGCTTTTTTCAGAAAAACAAAAAAGCCCTGAGTAAAACTCTACTGCTCTAGGCTAGAGTCTTGAGAATGCGCAACAATTACTTGCTCTGCAGTTGCAGGGCTAAAGCTGATGGCGTGCTCGTATGTTGCACTAGAAACTGGTGTAAGGTATGAAGCTGTGAGCCATGCAAACATGAGGGTGGCTACTAGAAGCATGTAGTGTGAAATTTTCATAAAATGTAAAAATTTGTTAATCCAATCATAAACTTTAGAGAAGAAAAAAAGGAAAAAGTCACTAAAAACGCATATTCTCTCTATGCTTCTTATCTATGATAAGGCTCACCCTTAAGTATAGTATGAGCTCGGTAAAGCTGTTCTAGTAGGACGACTAGAGCCAATTCGTGCATCAGAGTCATATGAGATAGACGGATAAGTTGGTCTGATTGTTGCCGTAGGGTTTCTGTATGACCATCTGACGCACCAATGAGGAAGCAGACGTTCTTGATATGCGGTGCATCTGTAAGATAGCGAATCTGTTCTGCAAAGCCAGTAGAGGTAAAGTCCTTACCTCGTTCGTCTAAAGTAATGAGGTAGGCGCCTTTGCTGGCTTTTAGTAAGCGCTCAGAAACATCTTCTGAGCTTCCATCCTTAACGAATTGTAAATCACACTTGGTATAGCGTTTGAGACGCTTAATATATTCGGCAATGCCGAGTTTAGCGTAATCGTGGCTCGCCTTACCTGCCGCTAAGATTTTGAAATTCATTAAGGAGGTGGCTTATTGGGTAGGGGCTTGGGCCGCTGGAACTTTAGTTGGAGCCTTAGCCTCAGGCTTTGGGCCTCTAACGGGGACAACCTTCTTTACCTGCGTAGTAGTTGGGCGAATAGCTGGACTACCGTCTTTGTTCTTTAGGGGAACGAGAAGTTTGACTTGGTTTCCATAACGGGCTCCCATTGAGGAGCTCTTATCAAAGTTTTCTGCACTGGATGTGACCCAAACATTACGTGTGTGTGTTCCGTATGGTGATTTACCTCGACTGTTGTAGGTGATTGTGAATTCTCCAGACTCACCAGGAGGGACAATTTGCTTCCATCCTTTGGAGTACGTGCAACCACAGCCCGTCTTTAGGTTGTAGATTTCTAATGGCTCAGTCCCTGTGTTTTTGAACTTGAATGTCCCAGTGGCTTTTTCTCCAGCTAAGATAGGTTCTGCTGTAATAGATGATTCCACGAATTCAATTTTAGACTTGTTACGGACAGGCAGCGCTTCTTTGGGTTTAGGAGTTTTTCCCTTTTGATAGGTTATAGGTCGCAATGTGCCGAAGTCAGGGCTGGCTAAGACTTCTTCTTGCTTCAGCTTAGCATCCGCTAAGAACTCCTTTAATCGCTCATCAGAAGGGAGCCCCATGATCAAAGATGATGTGGAAACGAGTTGTGGGAACGTGCTTGCCTTGGTGAATTGTTCATTGTGTGCGATTTGTAATTCACTGGTTAATTTGGCTTGATTGGCTCGATAATTAGAACGCTGGATTAATTTTTGCCACTTAGGCTTTCCTAAGAGCTCGATAGCGCGATCTCTGACAGCGTTTGGTTCAGCGTTGAGAGTGCCGTCGTAGAGGGCGCTTACGAGTGCTTTATATGTGACGCGGTCTCCAAAGTAAGCCGAAAGCATAATTTGGTGTAAGGAGTCTCCTTCTTTACCGTTTGATGCAGGGAGGAGTGCTATTTGATATTGTGAGTCAAGGCCTAGAGAGGAAGAGTCTACGGATAGTTCTTCTAGTTTCTTGTGGAACTTGCGACAGTAGTCACATGTCCAGTCAAACAAATAGACGAGATGAGTTGGAGAGGTTGATTTATTTTCTTCTGATGGAGCTCCAATAGTTAAGGACTGGAAGATGGAATTGGGCGCATTATATTGTCCTCCTACGAGGGTCAGACGTGGGCGCTGGGTTGTGTTTGCTCGGTAAACACTGATAAGTTTTTTGTTTTCGCTTGTTGCGGTGGTAGATGTTGCCTTGTCTGTTACGCTTATGACCTGACTATGGTCTTTTTGAGGCCCAAAGGCTTGAAGTAAGATAGCACCCCCGACCGATAGAATTGCTAAGAAAGAAGCTAAGGTGATCCCTTTCACTCGAATGCGATCGGATTGAGTACCTTTGGTCTTTAAGGCTCCCAAGGTGAGGATCGCTGCAAGAGATGCGATAGCGTGGGTAGCACAGCAATAAGGACAATATTCCTTAATAATCAAAACCTGTAAGAGGGTAAACCAAAGGGCTCCAGTAATAATGGCGACACTCAGAAAGGTGGCAAGGTATCCTAGAGGCTTTTTGTTTAAAGGTTTTTGGAAGCTAATGCCCAAGAGACTAATATAAATCAAAAGGCCTGGGATGGAGACAGGGATCTTCAAAATACTAGCCCATTTAGAAGCTAAGACTTTTCCACACCCTTGTTCTTCTCCACACCCAGCTACCGTTGCTCCTGTAAGAGCCTGAGTTGCTAAATAGCCTGATAGTCCAATAGCTACCAGTAGAAGGAGCCTGATAAATTTAAGTGAAGCTGGCGAGGCTTCAGGTTTCTTACTCATGTTTAATATTTTGGTTAAGACAGGTCAGAGACCTTTTGTTGGAGGAAATCTACAACTCTAATATTTGTTATGCAATCATAGAGTGAAGGGAATTACTAAAGTGTTTCTCTAGAGTGTTTTGAATGTATAAGCGTGTACCTTTTTCAGAAAAATTATCTAAGGGGTGAAAATCTTCTTTTCTTTCATTGAAAAAAAGATAAACAAAAACAAATACAACCATTTAGTCATGATAATTGGAACACCTAAAGAAATTAAAAACCATGAGAACCGTGTAGGCTTAACTCCAGCAGGCGTGATGGAGCTTGTAAGAAATGGCCACGAAGTTTATATTCAAGAGAGTGCTGGTGAAAATAGTGGTTTTTCTGATGCTGCTTATACAGAAGCGGGAGCTAAACTCCTTCCAACAATTGAAGATATCTACGCTAAGGCTGAAATGATTGTTAAGGTAAAAGAGCCGATTGCAGAGGAATACGATCTTGTGCGTGAAGGACAGCTTCTCTTTACTTATTTCCACTTTGCTTCGAGTGAGCCTTTAACTGATGCGATGCTTAAAAGTAAGTCGATTTGTCTTACCTATGAAACTGTGACAGATAGAGATGGAACTCTTCCTCTGTTGACCCCGATGAGTGAGGTTGCAGGTCGTATGGCGATCCAACAAGGAGCGAAATACCTTGAGAAGCCAATGGGTGGTAAAGGTATCCTTCTTGGTGGTGTTCCAGGAGTTCCTCCTGCAAAGGTTATGGTTCTCGGTGGAGGAGTCGTAGGGACAGAGTCTGCTAAAATGGCTGCTGGATTAGGAGCAGACGTGACAATCTTAGATATCAATGTGAAGCGTTTACGTTATCTCAATGATGTTCTCCCAGCAAACGTCAAAACAGAGATTTCTAGTGCGTACAACATCGAGAAGCACTGTAAGTCTGCAGACCTCATCATTGGAGGTGTTCTTATCCCAGGAGCTAAGGCTCCAAAGCTTATTAGAAAAGAGCATTTGGCGCTTATGGCTCCAGGAACTGTGATTGTTGATGTAGCGGTTGACCAAGGTGGTTGTTTTGAAACTACTAAACCAACAACTCACCATGAGCCAATTTATACAGTGGATGGTGTTGTTCACTATGCGGTTGCAAATATTCCAGGAGCAGTGCCTTACACTTCTACGTTAGCTCTTACGAACGTCACAATGCCTTTCGTATTACAACTTGCAAACAAAGGTTGGGTTCAAGCGTGTAAAGATAATGAGCACCTTAAGAATGGATTAAACATTGTTAATGGAGAGGTTGTTCATACAGCTGTTTCAAAGGCATTTGATCTAGAGTGTGCAGATGTAGACTCATACCTTAACTAATAGAAAATATTAGTAGAGAGCTGGAGGTTTAGTCTTTCAGTTATTTTAAAAGCGCTTTCTTTTTTAAAAGAAAGCGCTTTTTATGTATTAGTAATAGGCGTCGTAAATCTGAAGGTTTAGAGAGGAGATAGCTGCTGCAGTTATGATCTGTTGCGCCAAATACCTGCTAATAAGCTTCCGATGAGGCAGTGGAAAAGAGCTGAGATAGCTGACGGCACAGGGGCTAACGGGTTGGGCAACGTCGTTGCTAAGCTAGCTCCTAAACCACTATTTTGCATCCCGACTTCGATACACACAGTACGGCAATCTTGAGGATGACAACCACAAGTTTTGGCAAAGATAAATCCTAGGAAAAAGGCGAGGGTGTGGAGGGTGAGAACTGCAAAAATGAGTGGAGCACCGGCGGTTATAATAGCTTCTTTCTTTAGCGCAATGACACAACCTACGATCATAATGATAGCAATCGCGGAGAGTAGCGGGGAAATGTGAGAGATTTTAGTAGTGAAGCGTGGGGTATACTGGTTGATTACAATGCCCGCTAAAATAGGTACTAACACGATAGAGATTGTTTGTTTGAGCAATACTACTTCGTTGATTGGAACGTAGGTTCCAGCAAGCCACCCTGTAAGATATGGGGTGAGGAGAATAGCTAAAAAGGTCGAGGTCATAGTCATCAGGACACTTAGAGAAACGTTTCCCTTGGATAGGTAAACAATCACATTACTTGCAGTGCCTCCAGGGCAACAACTAACGAGGATCAAACCTGCGGCGAGTCCAGGTTCTAGATTAAAGATTTTAGCTATAAAATACCCTAAAGAGGGCATGATGAGGAATTGGGCTATGACACCTAAGAAGACGCCTTTTGGATGCTGGAAGACCCTACGAAAGTCTTGCCAGCTAAGAGTGATACCCATGCCTAGCATGATCCCTCCTAATGTAGGAGTGATATAAGGCGCAAACCATATAAAATGCTGTGGGGTAAACCAAGCCCAACTCACACCTATGAGAGTCCATAACCAAAAGAGATTCGTGATACGTGTGATCATATACTATGAATTATATGGAACTATTAGTGTGATAACCAAACTTAATATGACGAGTATTTCATAAAGTTTAGAATGTTGATCTAAGTTTCTTCTTTTTATGAAACTTTAGAGGTAATTTTATTGTCTTATCTAAAGAAGTTATATAAAAATCCTTTAAACAAACCTTTTAAAATGCAAACAAGTATTTTAAAGGGTACTAAGTCCATGTTGTTAAATGTTTATTTTAGAGTCTTCCTATGCTTGTTTTTAGCAGTGGCACTATCAAGTTCTCTTTTTTTTATAAAGGCATATGATAGTGGGGATGATGCTATTCAAACAGAGTTGCAATGTTTGTTGACAACGGAAGAGAAAAAATGGTTACAGGAGCACCCTACAATACATATCTCTGCATATCCAGATAATAGTGATATTTCATATGTTAATGCGCGCGATGAATTAGTCGGTTTTGCTCCTTCGTATTTTAGTGAATTAGCAGAGATTTTAGGAGTAATAGTAAACAAAAAAGTTTATCATACGAGAGCTGATGCTTTAAAGGCTCTGGAAAAAAATGAGGTAAATGTTTTATGCGGGGTGAAGAAAACTGAAAAGAGAAAAGAACTCTTTAAGTTTTCAGGAGCTATTACCAATAGTGCATATTTCCTTTTTCGTATGAAAGATCGAGGCATTGAGGATCTTTCTGGAATGAAAAACCTGACTATGGCCACGATTAGCAGTAGTGCCAGAAACGCCTTTTTAAATGTTGCGTATCCTGAAATTACTCTTCGTCCTAAAGATTCGATTAGAGAGTGTGTAAAGGCTTTATTAGAAAAGGAGGTCGAT
>CAYUKP010000003.1:8853-37879 GCA_964445335.1 uncultured Verrucomicrobiales bacterium | reverse complement strand
AAAGGGGCTCGTTTAAAATACGTTCACGTAGGCCAGTTGGTGGGAGGTTGCATTGTTGCTTTAGTAGGCGGTGCCTATGAGTAGCTACTATGTCATATCCCCAATCTCTGATGAAAGGCGGGATGAAGGATAAGGTGTGTCCGCTGAACCTAAGTAAGGGGGGAGAGAGGTGCTTGAGAACGGTTATAACGGCTTTGCTTTTGGAGGATACGGTACCGTTACAGGTAACATAAACTGTGTCATAGCGAATGTTGGTAATATTATATTCTCTTAGGTGGTTGTGAGCCGTTTGGGATTGAAGTGCGCAAAAGTAAAAGTTTTTGTTTCGGTCAAATTGGAAAACGAATCTAACGAAATTAGAACATAAACCACATTCTCCATCGTAAAAGACTATGTTTTTTTTATTTTCTTTGTGTTTATGAGTTTTCTTGTGCTTTATGACTTGTTGCATACCAATTAATACTCTATTCTAGGAAGGATTAAAATACAGCGCTATGAAAGGTAAAAAATTTCTTCAAAATGTCACGGGTAATACCCTCGGGGTCTTATCTCTTATCGGGATGGTGACTCCGCTCTATGGAGCAGGATTTCAACTCGCAGAACGTTCAGTTAAGGGGCTTGGTCGAGCCTATGCCGGAGAGGCTGCTATTGCAGATGATGCTTCGGTGATTGCCTCGAATCCTGCCGGAATGACGAAGCTCTCTGGGACACAGGTGACCACAGGAATGTTTTACATTGCTCCTGACATTTCAGTAAATGCGACCAATAATGTGACAAGAGCACAAGCGTCTACAAACAATGCGGCTCCAGACGCCTTTATTCCAACCGTTTTTGTCTCACATCAAGTAGATGACCGCTTGAGTGTCGGCTTGGGTATCTTTAGTGCGTATGGCCTACAAACGGACTATTCGGGAGATATGCTTTCCGTTATTGGGACAGATCGTTCGGAGATTCTGACGGTGAGCGTGAATCCGTCCTTGGCCTTTAAGTTGTCTGATAAGGTGTCTTTTGGGGCAGGATTGAATGTGACGTATGTTAAGGGGGAGTTGACGGCAGCATCGACGTATGCACCACACCCTTTAGATAGTGATAGTGCAATTCCCACCCCTTCCTTTAGATTACAAGGAGATGATGTCGTGCTAGGGTATCATATTGGGTTGTTATATGAACCAATTGAGGGCACTCGCATTGGGTTGAGTTACCGTTCGGCATTGGATGTCACCATTGAAGGTGATGCGCAGGTAGGTGCTGAACTCGATACCGTAACGGGTGGACAGATCGCGTATGCGGGCGATTACGATGCGACCTTACAGACGACGTTACCTGAAATTGTCGAATTAAGTGTTTATCACGAGCTTACGGATAGACTCGCGCTGCATGGAGATGTCTCGTGGACGCAGTGGAGCCATTTTAAGGAGATTGCACCAGAGTTAGGGGGGGCGCCTGTGGAGTCACTCTTGTATACCCCGTCGAACTGGAATGACTCGTTTCGTCTTTCGGTAGGGGCGACGTATCAAGCGTCAGATAAGCTCACGGTGAGAGCAGGTTTTGCATGGGATCAAAGCCCAGTAGAGGATGAGTATCGTACCTATCGTATCCCTGATGCCGAGCGTTACTGGCTCTCATGTGGAGCGACATATGCCGTGAATGACAATCTTGTTGTCGATGCGGGGTATACACATGTTTTGGCAGAAGGAACCACGATTAACTCTGCCCATGAGAAGGCGACAGCAACAAGTAGTGGGGCTGTAAATATCTTTGGTCTAGGCGCGACTTATCTTTTCTAGGAATCGTTCTTTAGACTTTCCAATAGCAAATTTCAAATAGACCTGCTGTAAGCTTGATGCGCAGCAGGTCTTCGTCTTTTGTTGTCTCTATGTTAAGTGAAGGAGAGAGCATTCTGGAAGATATAAGCGGAGATCATAAGTCTTTTGTACACCTTCACCTGCATACTGAATATTCGACCCTCGATGGGGCGATTCGGATTGGTGACCTAGCCGCACGAGCGAAGGAATTAGGGATGCCTGCGGTGGCTATGACGGATCATGGCAATATGTTTGGGGCGATCCAGTTTTACCAGAAGATGAATGCGGCAGGGGTGAAGCCGATCTTTGGGTGTGAAGCCTATTTGGCGGTGACGAAGCATAATGAACGCAAGGAGATCCCTGGACGTAAGCGTAATACGCATATTACACTTCTGTGTGAGAACAATCAAGGGTGGGACAATCTTACCAAGCTTATTTCGCAAGCCCACCTCCACGGACAATATTATGGCAAGCCTCGCATTGATTATGAGTTATTAGAACAGTATTCAGAAGGTTTGATCTGCCTTAGCGGCTGTATCTCAGGGCCCATTAATGAATGGCTCTTGAAGGGAGATTATGCTAAGGCAAAGGAGGTCGCCGAGCGCTTTATTACCATTTTTGGGAAGGAGAACTATTATATAGAAATTCATAATCACGGCTTAGAGGCGCAAGACCGTGTGCGACCAGGTCTCCTCCAGATTGCGCAGGAGCTAGACCTCAAGATTGTGGCCGCCAACGATGCGCATTTTTTAACCCGCGATGACCATGAAGCTCATGACGTCCTTATCTGTATTGGGACGGGTAAGGGGTTGATTGATGACAATCGGATGAAGTATAGCCCTGAGGTTTACTTTAAGACCGCAGAGGAAATGCGAGAGCTCTTTGCGGAGTATCCAGAGGCATGTGACGCGACCCTTGAGATTGCGGAGCGCTGTAATGTCACGATGGAGCTTGATCCGACGAGTTCGGAGAAGTATCCGCAGTTTGGAACACCTGATGGAAGCCCGCTTGATCAGTATCTCGAACGAGTGTGTTATGAGGGGTTGGAGAGACGCTATGGTAAGGAAAAGGCGGCGAATGATCAGGAGCTCAGGGATCGCCTACAGTATGAGGTCGATATTATTAATCAGCTGAAGTTTGCATCTTACTTCTTGATTACCGCAGACTTTATTCAATGGGCGCGAGATAATGACATTCCTGTAGGTCCTGGTCGGGGGTCAGCGGCAGGTTCGCTAGTGGCTTATACAATGGGGATTACAGACATTTGTCCGATGCGATTTGGGCTTCTCTTTGAGCGATTTCTTAACCCTGAGAGGGTCAGCCCTCCCGATGTTGATATCGACTTCTGTGTGAATCGCCGCATGGAGGTTATTGACTATGTTCGTAAGAAATATGGGGAAGAAAGTGTCTCGCATATTATCACCTATGGTAAGCTAGGAGCGAAGAGTGTGATACGTGATGTCTCCCGAGTTATGGGACTGGGCTACAGTGCGGGAGATGAGATCGCGAAGCTCATTGATGCCAAGCCTGGGGTGAAGCTTAAGGATGAATGGGAGAGAAGTGAAGAGCTTCGCGACAAGATCGAGAGTAGCTCCTCCTTTCAGGACCTCTGGCGTTATGCAATTGGGCTAGAAGGTCTCACCCGTAATACGGGGGTACATGCTGCAGGTGTCGTTATCGGAGACCGTCCCCTAGACAATCATGTTCCTCTGACCCGAGGTAACGAAGGGGAGGTGGTGGCGCAATATGATATGGGCGCGATTACTGAGGTCGGACTCCTTAAGATGGACTTTCTCGGGTTGAAAAACTTAACCGTTATTCAAGAAGCCCAGGAACACATACGTAAGCATACTCCAGATTTTATTATTAATGATGTAGAATTAGAAAATCAACCGACATACGACTTGTTGGATCGTGGTGAGACGATGGGAGTCTTCCAAATGGAATCCGGAGGGATGACAGAGACGTGTAAGAAATATCGTGTCCGAAAAATCGATGATATTATTGATTTACTCGCTCTCTACCGACCAGGAGCGATGCAGTACATTGACCAGATGATCGAGGTCAAGGAGGGGCGTCAAAAAGTTAAATATGAGCACCCATTGATGGAGGAGATCAGTGGAAATACTTATGGGGTCATGATTTATCAGGAGCAGGTACAGAATGCGGCTAAGCTACTAGCGGGTTATACGCTTGGTGGTGCAGACATGCTGAGACGTGCGATGGGTAAGAAAAAGCCAGCTGAGATGGCGAAGCAACGAGAAATCTTTGTGAAAGGCTGTAAGGAGGTCAATGACATTGATGCTGGGCTTGCGAACCAGATCTTTGATAAGATTGCGGGGTTTGCGGGTTATGGGTTCAATAAATCCCACTCTGCATGTTATGGGATGATCTCGTATTGGACGGCGTATCTGAAGGCCAATTTTCCTGTGGAGTTCATGTCGGGACTTTTATCGAATGAAATCAACAATACGGATAAGATTGGGATCTTTGTCGCGGAGTGTTATCGTATGGGGATTGAGATTCTCCCCCCTGACCTGAACAAATCGCAGCTGAGATTTGCTCCAGAAAAAGTGAAGGAAGGTGAGCTTTCTATTCGTTACGGATTGGCTGGTATCAAAAATGTTGGAGAAGCTGCGATGAAGCTCCTCATCAAAGACCGAACCGAGCAGGGGGACTTTCAATCCATGGATGATATGGCGAATAGGCTTGATGGAAAGGTGGTCAATAAAAAGATCTTAGAGAACCTTATCAAGGCGGGAGCGATGGATTGGACTGGGGAAAACCGAGCGAGCATGATTCATCGTCTAGAGCGTGTGATTGCAGCGGCTAGTGCGATCCAAAAAGACCGGGCTTCAGGGCAAGGCGCGTTGTTTGGATTTGATGATATGGTCTCTTCAGCTCCCGCTTCTACTCAGGAGGCCGAGGTGATCGATGAATATCCTAAGCAACAAAGGCTCGAAGACGAAAAGGAGCTCTTAGGGTTTTATGTCACGGGGCACCCTCTAGACCGGTTTAGAGGTGTCATTGATGCCGAGGGATACACAGCCTTTGGAATGTTGTCTGAATTGGATACGAAAGATCGAAGACAGCGGTATAAGTTTGCAGGGATGGTCAGTTTGGTAGAGCATAAGGTTTCGAAAGCAGGAAAAGCCTTCGGGGTCTTACATATGGAAGACTTTACATCTAGTGTCGAAGTTGTTTGCTGGGGTGAGACTTACGAAGCGGCTAAGAATGCTGAGTTATTAGAGGTTGGGAAAGTTCTGCGGTTTAAGGCTGGAGTGCAGTTAGATGATCGCACTGAAGAGGTGAGAATGGGCTTTTGTTCGGAAGTTACCGAGGTGAAGTCGACGGCTAAGAAAGCCAAAGGTATCTCGCTTACTTTATCGGTCCTCCGTCATACATCTGATGATTTACGAGCTATTAAAGAGATTCTGCTAGCACACCCAGGGAAAACGGAAGTGCAGATTCGGTTTGTGGGGTCACAAAACCGTTTGGCAGCCTTGCAAGTAGGAGAACGCTACTATGTGAGACAAACGCAACAATTGAAGCGACAATTAGCGAAATGGTTAGATGAAGGGTAAGACATAGCACCTCATATTAAAAAAAACTCCTTCAAATGAAGGAGTCTTAAATAGTTTTGTTTTAGATTGCCCTTGTGGCAAGGGCTTCTTTTCCTATTTAAGGAGTAACTTCTAATTGCATTCCATTAGAAGACTCTTTGGACTCAATTCTTATTAATTTCGTGCTACCTGTAGGAGGGACTAGAGCAAAGCTAACTTGCCCATCTTGTCCAGCCTCAGCTTTCACATAATCTGTTACATCAATTAGTAGGGCGCCACCTGCATCTGAGGCTTCAACATTAAAGGTTGTGAGGAGTTCTGTGTAGCCAGGTTGATTATTCCAAGTAAGGCTGGATTCCTCCCAAGTATCATCACTCACCTTGTAGAGTGAAACGTTGCCTATATTAGAGTTGCTTCGAATAGGTAACACGAGGTCTACCTGACTGGCGTTTTCGATTCCATCCACATCAAACTGCGCATATATAGAGCGAGCATATGTTTGATTTGTGCTATATTTAAGGTGTAATTGAGCGTTAGAGCCGTAATTACTATTAGCGAAGTTACCGCCTCTGACAAATGCATCTTGACTGACATCGATGGTCTTAGGCTCTGAAGAAGTGTATGCTTCTAAAGCGGGTGCGTAGTTTGTTTCGGATGAATAGAAAGATACGATGGCGCTTTGTCCAGACGGTCTGACCAATGCAAAATTCGCGTAGCCATCCGACTCAATGGCTGAGACCACATAGTCGGAGACGTCAATACTCACCTCTGCGTTGACATCAGTTGTCTGGAACGTAAGGGTTTGTAAGAGTTCACCTAAAGCAGGTGCATTATTCCATGTGATCTCAGATTCATTCCAATCGCTTTCGACACTATATAACTGAACAATTGCATTGTTTGCAGAGACACGATTTGGCTGGAGAATAAGTTCAAAGACATTCTCGTCTAAGTTTTCGACATCAAATTTAAGGTATGATGTACGGCTGAACTTCAGATTGCTGGAGTTTTTGGTGAAGAGAGTTGTGGCTGAACCGTAATTCGTATTAGCGAATGAGCCTCCTCTGGTATAGGCATCCTCGATAGCTTCTATAGAAACTACTTCCTCTATGTCGCCTTCTTCTGTGCGAGTTGGGTCATTAGGGTAAGCGTCAGAGTTATCTCCTACGCCATCTCCATCGGTGTCTGTTGTTTCTGTTGGGTCGTTTGGAAAAGCGTCTACACTGTCCGCAACGCCATCGCCGTCTGAATCAATGAAATATCTTACGAGAATATTGTTACCGTCCTTCACTACGCTAAACTTATTAGGGTCATATGAACCTGTAAGGTTTGAAGTATTTAGAGAGAACTGTGATGAATTTAAAGTTCCATTGATGTTTGACGCCTTGATAGCGACCCATTCGTGGCCTGAGATCGCTCCATTTGGATTAGTGAGAGTTAAGACGATTGGTGTGCTATTTGTAACTGACGAATCAATAGTTAATGACCCTTGAGCATTGAGATGCTGGAGGTTAGATGAGAGATTCACCATGACTTCTGCCCCTGATGTTAAGGTGACGTCTTCTACAGAAAGTCCACTTGTAGAGCCATAGGGCTGAATGACACCACCTGACTGGACTTCAATTGAACCATTACAGGTTCCGTTACCACTAAGTATTCCTGTAGGGGTGATAGTTGTATGAGTAGATGCGGGAAGAGTCCCGTTGATGACGAGTTCACCAGATGTGACAGTTGTCGCTCCTGAGTGGCTGTGAGAGCCTGTTAAGGTTAGGGTTGAGTTACCTTTCTTGTTTATGGCGACTGTCCCAGTGATTTGTCCAGTAAATGTGCTATTCGCATTTCCATTCAGATTGAGAGTCTGTGTAGCTGCACTAGATGTCGAGGTAATCACACCACTACCAGTGAGTTGTCCTATATTCACTTGAAAGGCGTTGCCGTCGGTTGCGGAGCGACTATTGAGGTCTAAGGTTCCGTCGATATGGGTTGAATTGGTAGCGGATTGGTTTACAGCCCATCCTGCAAGTTGTGAGCATGTAGCATTTTCATACACTTCAAGGTTATTGATGATTTTGTTTTGTCGTGAGATCAAGGAGCCTTTCTCCACAATTATGTCCCCCTGTAATGGAGATCTGCTTGAGCCTTCTAAGTAGAGAATCCCTTCTCCAACTTTATGTAGATTACCAGTGCCCGCGATAGTAGAGACTAACAATTTATTGTTCTCTCCTTCGACTCCAATCGCTGCATCAGATTCAAGGTAGATTGTTCCACCTGCGGTGTTGACTCTGGTTCTATTTGTTGAGTCCGCGACTGCATAGAGTGCACCTAAGTTATTAAGTCCTCTACCATTGAGGTATAAGTCTTCTCCCTGCAATTGATCTTGGGCATTGATTTGAAGCATGCCGCCGTCGTAGACAGTTGTTCCCGTATCCGCTTCTGCTCCTCCAAAGGCTAAGCTATTAGAATAGATTCCTTGACCGTCAAATATTGTATAAGGAGTTGTGGGAAGAATTTGTTGAGAGCCTGAAAATTGAGCCCAAGAAACATCCAGTGGCTGGTTTGGCGAAGTCCATATATCTTGTTGAACGATAGGCGCTGAGATAATTGTCTGTCCTGTGTAGCTGTTGTTTGATCCTTTATTAATGACTCCTCCAGTAGAAATACAATTCGTATTATTCGTCGCATTTTTACCAAAGACTAGAGGTTGGTAGGTATAGTTTCTAATGACACTATTAGTCGTGTAGTCAGCATAGCTTCCAGTGCCTAGACCATCTAAATCTGCGGAAGGGCGATGTCTCCATTCTCTCCATTTTTGAGATACATTGACATAAGCTCCTTCAAGGTAATCTCCAGCTTCTGCAGAATTACGAATGGTTATATCATGCCCAGATCCCCCAATAAGTGCGATGGGAAATGTCATAGATGGCTTAGGTGTAGTAGTGGTGGAAAGGAGTTCAATATCTACAATAGAGTTATCACCTGACCTTTGGAAATAGAGAAGTGGCCCATGATGTGCATTCCCACTACAGTTTTCAATTACATTGTCCTGATCATCTTCTCCAGCATTGATACCCATTTCGCAATCAATGACGGTAGTATTGCGCACAGTATATACTCCTCGACCATCAGCTGATGCGACACCTGTTCGCATTCTTTCTACATGGCAGTCTTCCACTATAATGTTTGAGATGTATTGCTCGTATCCATTGGTGGCATGTTGCGAATTATCATACACTCTGAAGCAGTCTTCGTGTCTAGAGATATAAATGTCATCTGGTAGAGGAATACCATAGGTTGCGGCGTCCCATTTTTTATACTCAGGGTGAGCCTTGATTGTGTTACTATTGACCATTTCGTCACCTAGGACACGGCATCGTCTAAAGGTGACATTGCTTGCTCCGTTTTGCATGAAAAAGGCATGACCATAGCTTTTCATATCAAGTTGGAAGTCTTCCACAAGGACGTTATCCGCTCCGTCTGTGATGAGAAAGGCTGATTGTTTAGAGTGTGCAATAAAGGCGGCGCTAGTTACTCCATCTATATTTGGTCTCGCACCTTTGCCGAAGGCATCGCCATAGCCGTAAGGGTAGGAGCCTCCAGTTTTAAGGTAGGTATTTTTAACTGTAGTATTGGAACCTGTGACGAGACAGACAACCGCGCCATTGTCCGCACAATATTCTCGAGGGTTTCCATATTGATCTAGCGCCTTATATGTAACGTTTTCCATCTGAAGATCGAGCCCGTCAACGACAGACCCATTGCCCGAGAGATGAAAGACGCTTAAGATATTTTGTGATCCTAAACCTGAGAGTTCTCTCGTGTTTACTTTGATCGTAGTATCGGTGAAGTCATATATTGTATTTTCCCCAGAAAGGTCTAAAAAGGCTAGGCCATTACTGGTAGGGATGGGAGAATTTGGTTGTTTCATCCAATATTCACCAGGGCTTAGCTTGATCGTTACGTCATCTAGATTACTGAGTTCTCTCAACTTTTCGATAGAAAATACGGTGTATGTATTACCGCTTTTGATGTAGTGATCCTTGTCTTGAAACACTGTCCCACTATTAGAGGTCACGCGTAATGTATCCGCGCGACCGTCATTATTGGTATCGACTAGAGCCTTAGACCATCTAGAGGTATCAACGCTTGGGGCAAATTCTAAACCGTTATCTTGGAGGTCTCCTTCCCAAGTCATGATGTCCCAGCTCCCTTTGAGGTTCACTCCTGATGCCATGGAGATATCTAAGGTAGCACCATCTTCAAATGTAACATCGCCGCCTTTTCCATTCCCATCAACATAGTCAACAAAAATAGGTGTGACACCGCCCTCATCAATAGTCACAGCAAGGGTACTATTGGCAGATTGATACCAGAATCCATCAATTGAGCTAGAGGAGCCAATCTTTATTGAGTCTGGTTGGGAGCCGTTTACGACAAATGTTCCTGCACCTCCACTATACCCTAAAGAAACGCCAGATCTAGTTGTTAGATAACCTCCTGTCATTTTGAAGGAACCGGCACCATTATCACCGATGACTAAGCTGCCTCGGTCAGCTGAGATCGCACGTCCAACAGTAAGGCTCCCAGATTCTATATTAAAGCTTCCTGTTCCGGTTTTTCCTAAAGTAAGAGAGTTAAAGTTAATATTCGAACGTAAGCTGTGAACAGAACCTACACCAGACGCTCCTAAGCCAATATAGCTATGGCCTGAGGCACTATTGCTAGCTGATAGACTCCCGCCTTCTATAATCAGCTCACCTGTATTTTGATTGCCTACTCTTAGCCCGTTAAGGTTGAAGCTCGTAAGGTTTGATAAAACCGCTTTATTGTCTCCCGAGGTATTAATTGTAGCTGTACTTCCTGTTATAGGAGGAGTATTCCAATTGTCATTATTGAGCCAATTGTTATCACCTTCAGAATTTGTAAAACTTTGAGCAAAGCAGCTAACGGAAAATGATAGGCTGATGCAAATACTCGACTGTAATATCCGAGTGGGCGAGGGTTTTATTAGGCGAAAAGTTTTTGGGCAATACATATTACTAATGCGTATGCTTATATTGTGCCAAAATAGATAAACTTAATATAAGTCTCTTTGTTTAAAACAGTTGTTATGAGTTATTTGGTGGGGTTAAGTAAATAAAAAGCGGTAAAATGTTCACTCTAGTTGAAAAGGCTTTTGTAAAGGTTACAAAAGTCATTTCAACTAGAGAAGGGTTTCAATATTGAGTATACAGCCAGAATACAGGGGCTGGAATAATTAACGCTGCGTCAACCATAGCTCGTAGCGCATCTAGACTAAATCGGCTCCGGTAGCGATTTGTTAACTGGAGTAGTCCAGCACTTAGCATAATGGTGATATAGAATGGTTGCGCATAATTATCACCACGTACAGCGAGATATAAGCTGCTTACTACAATAAAGAACAAAGGCGCGGTTAGGAGGAATTCATAATAGCCCTTTACCTCTCGCTGACTAGAGGCTCTGGACTGTTCCCAGAGGTCGATAGCAGTAATATTACAAATACAAAGTCCCCCAAAAAGCACCATTTCTTTATTCCACATTAACTCGATAGAGTAGACAGATGGCCTAAAGAAAAAGATTCCCATAGCCACCCCGTAGCTAAATGTATAACCGGCAATGGCGTTTTTAAAGATACTAGGTTTTTCGTTTGCTCCACTTTCAAATAAGGCGAGAAAGAAGTAGATACTGACTAAAACCATAATGGGAATGACATGCCAAAAGATTCCCTTTGGGAGCATCAGAATCATCGCTAAACAAAATCCTCCTAAGGAAAAGAGTAAGAGCTTAAGTTTCCCCCAATGTTCGTGATGAAAGGCATGCCTACTACTGGTTTTTGTGCGAGCACCTTTGGATGTATGGTTATCAATAAAACGGTCTACTAGGTAGATCATCCATACAATCCCAGGTAGAGTATAAAAAATCTTTTGATCGATCCATTGTACCTGCCATGTTTCAGCAAAGATCCAAGCCCAAACTGCCGCCACAATAGGGGCGTCTAAACTCATAAGATTGGGAAGAAGCCAGAATGGATGACGTTTCTCCATACATTTTAGGGTTAGCTATATATTCTTTTAAAAAGCAAGCTTTTCGCAAAAGGACTTAATGATGATTGACTAGGGTATCGAGAGGGCAGACACAACCAAAGGCTACCGCGATTGTTCTGAGTAGCTCGCTTTCGGCATTAGATAAAGCGTTGTCTGAGGTTGCAAGTGAGGTCATATGGTTTAGAATACGTTCCTTAAGTGCAGGAGTTGAACGTTCACAGATATTAAGTGCAGCATCAAGTTCTTGAATCTTTTGTTGCGATAATCTTCGGTCTTCGCCGCAGACCTCCATGATGTCTGCGAAGCATTCAAGTTGAGGGAGAATTTGTTCGAGACGGTTATATTTGGCCTGAGAGTATCGCGCTCCGACTTCATGTCGCAAGAGGTGTCTTTCGACAATACGTTGAAGCATATATTCGAAGAGGGAGATTTCTCGATCCGATTGAATCAATGTCCGCATAATGTCAATGAAGCGTTCCTTTACGGGGGGGCTTAGTCGCCTAAGTGTTGGGGTTGCGAGGTCAATAAGTAAAATCTTCTGGGCACTATGAAGCTCCTGTAGATAGTTACTCCAATGTTGCATTAAAGAGAGGCTTTCTATGTCGAGATTAAATGACTGTAACGCTTGAGCCTCTACGCCTTTGCTACCACCCTCAGCAGATAAGAGAATCGAAATGATAAGGAGCTGAGCCCCATCTGTCATGCGAGTAGCGGTGATAAAGTCCTGAGGGATATTTTGTAGAGCCTCCGCAAACTGTGGAGGTAGTTGTTTTGGTGTTGAGGGGGCTTGTTCGGTGAAGCCAGAGATTCGCTGGTCTGATACTTGATTTGTATTCTGGAGAGGAGGGAGGGCGGGGGAAGCAAATGATTCATCCCAATCGGCTTCAATTCTCTTAATGCGGTTTCTAAGAGGTGGGTGTGTTGCAAATCCAAACGAGAAGAGTCCGCCGTCTGAAAAGAACATATGACTTGCTTCAGCGGCTTTAGGAGCCATTAAGCGGGAGCCTTCCCGTAGACCACCAATTTTTTTTAATGCACCTGCGATTGTGGCAGGGTTTCGTGTGAATTGAACAGCTGAGGCATCCGCTAAATACTCTCTTTGCCTTGAGATCGCGGCTTGTAATAACCGGCCAAAGAAGACTCCAATTCCACCGATAAACATTAAACCTAAGCCAAGACTCCACATGACAATCATGCCCTGATTACCTTCTGATCGGTGATGGCGGCTACGATTATAGGTTGCTCTATTATATTGTAATGATCGGAAAAGCATTTGGCCGATAAGTGAGATCCCCATAAGCCCACAGACCCAACCAATCATTTTCATATTAAGTTTCATGTCACCGTTGAGAATATGGCTAAATTCATGAGCGATGACTCCTTGGAGTTCTTCACGGGTTAAACGGTCTAAACATCCTCTAGTCACTCCTATAACGGCGTTCGTAGGTTCAGTACCTGCAGCAAAGGCGTTAATTCCTTGCTCTCGATCCATGACATAGACTTGAGGGACAGGAACACCAGAGGCCAAGGCCATCTCCTCGACAATATTCATTAGTCGCTGTTCATTAAAGTCAGAAGGAGTTCCGTCTAGTGGTCGACCACCAAGATCGCGGGCAACGACGTCTCCGCCTTGTGATAACTGTAGAGACTTGAACCCGTAGGGGATGATAATAGTTAAGCCGCTTAAGAGAGCCGCACCTATAAAGATCTCTAAAGGAAATTCTCCCGAAGAGGTTTCGCCATAAAAAAGAGTAGTTACCAGTAACCCAATAAGGGTCATAACTGCTAAAACTGATAGGTAAAAAACCAATCTAAGCCACTTCGTACGACGGCGAGCATCTTCTTGAGCCTGAAAGAAATTCATAAATAATACGGTAAAGAGAGGAAATTTAAGTTCGCAAGGTATACAAGACTCCTTATTATCATATTAATTCCATGACGCAAAACCATAATAAGAAAGTAAAGGCTTGGGCATCACTGCTCTTAGGAGTGATGGTAATCCTTTATATTACATCGCGCAGTTTTGAGCATCAACATGAACTTTGGTCATGGGTTCGCGCCTTTTCTGAGGCGGGAATGATAGGGGCTTTAGCAGACTGGTTTGCCGTTGTGGCTCTTTTTCGACACCCTCTGAGATTACCTATTCCACACACAGCAATTATTCAGAAGCAGAAAGACAAAATAGGACGCAGTCTGGGAAGGTTTGTTAAGCAACACTTCTTAACCGAAGACCTTATTACATATCAATTACACAAATACGCCCCCCTTCAACGAGGGCTTGCGTGGTTAGGTAAGGAACAGAATACTTCTAAAGTTGCGCAATTTTTAGGACAACAGTTATCGAAACTAGTCGAAGGAGATTCCTATAGAGACACATGTAAAACGTTGGCTAAACCTCTTTGTCAGAAGTTGTCGACCATTCCCTTGGAACAGGAGATCGGTAAGTGGATAGTAGCCTCGATCCATGGAGATAACTTTAGAGAAATGGTAGCTCCTATTTTTGCCAAGCTCGCTATAGGTATCGAGCGAAATAAAGAATGGGTTGGGCAAGAGGCTGGACAACGAGCTCCGGTTGTTGGATCGAAGATACTCTCGCAGCTTACGAGAGGTGTTACGGAAGCGGTTTCATCGCACATGGTGATTCAGGTGGCGGATCAGTTAAAAGAAGCAAGTGGTGATACGAGCCATACCTTTTATGACAAGCTAGAGGAGGCATTAAACGAATTTGGTGAAGAGTTGATGGATGATACCGAAACAAAGGGGGAGTGGGCGCTATGGAGATCCCAAATCTTTACGAGTAAAACTGCTGAGCATTCTTGCGAGAGACTTCTCTTAGCACTTGGGGATCTTTTCAAGGAGGAGTCTTCACAGCTGCAGAGTGGCTTAACTTCTGTTCTCCTTAGAATGACTGATAGAATTCAATCTGATGAGGCTTTCATGGAAGCCTATGAAGAGCGCTTTATACATCACATTTCCCAACTATCTACGGAGTATGCTGAGGCTTTTGAGCAACTCATTAGTGAGCGGTTTCAGGCATGGGATCCTGTAGCGTTGACTGAGCAGATTGAACGTAATATTGGTGCAGACTTACAGTTTATTCGTATTAATGGAAGTCTCATAGGAGGGCTCATAGGCTTAGCCCTTTATGGGGTTGGGCTTATGGTGTGGGGAGGATAAGTTCCAGTGTCACGCTTTCACAAAGGTAAAAATAGCTCACGCTTTTCATCTTAGATAAGAGAGCTTTATATTACGATGGAGAGGTATACTGGCCTAACTTTTCTCTGAGTTCGACAAGGTCAAATGGCTTTGTGATAAAGTCGTTAATTCCTAAGTTGTTACATTCTTGACGGTACTCTTCAAAAACGTGACCAGTAAGGGCTATAATACTGACCTTTGATATATCAGAGTCCATTCCCCGTATGATTTTACTGGCTTCAAGGCCATCCATAACTGGCATCGATAAATCCATGAGAATGAGGTCAAAGTTCTTGTCTTTTACGATATTCACCGCCTCTAAGCCGTTATTAACGATTGTGACTTTATAGCCAAGACGTTCAATTGTCTTCTTCGCGACCAGTTGATTAACTTTTGTGTCCTCTACAACTAAAATTTTGATTTTAGAGTTGTCCTTTTCGGAGAAGAAAACGGATTGGTGAGCTTCCTCAGCTTGTATGACATTTTGTTTTGGAGTAGAAACCTTTTCGAGCGGGATGATAAATTTAAAGAGTGAACCTCTGCCAACTTCGCTTTCAACAATGATTTCTCCATCCATATAGTCAGCGATTTTCTTACAAATAGATACGCCGAGTCCTGTTCCCCCATACTTTCGTGTGATCGTTGCGTCAGCTTGGCTGAAGGGGGTGAACAATTTGGCTATTCCTTCTGAAGTCATTCCGATACCAGAATCCTTTACAGCAAAGCAGACCTTATGTTTATTGTCACAGATCTCTTTGCTAGAGAGTTTGAGTTCGATATTTCCTTTTTGGGTGAATTTTACCGCATTACTTAAGAGGTTTGAAATCACCTGCCTGATTCGGTGGTCGTCTCCAATAAAATATTCAGGAGTAGAAACAGAAGCGTAACAATCCAGAAGAAGCCCTTTTTTGGAAGCAGCTGGTTCGAATATTTTTTTAATCTCTTCTAGTAAAAGGTTAGGACAAAACTTTCTCTTCTCTAGAGTAATTTCAGAGGAGTTGAGCTTTGAATATGACAAGATGTCATTAAGAATAGTTAGAAGCGATGAGGTAGAGTTCTGTATTGTTTCGACAAATTCACGCTGCTCTTTGTCTAAGGGGGTGTCTAACATTAAGTTAACCATGCCAAAGATCCCATTCATTGGAGTTCTAATTTCATGGCTCATATTAGCTAAGAAATTTGCCTTGGCTGTGGCAGCTTCTTCTGCCTCAAGCCGCGCGGCTTCTAACTGCTCGTTTTGAAGCTTGAGTTTTTCATTGGTAGCTTTGCTTGATTCACTAAAGTTTTTAACCTTTAACTCTGAGCGGTTAAGAAACAGACTGGTTTCCACTAATAGATCTAAAATCTCACTAGCAGACAGCTTACTGATTTCTTCTTCAATTTTTGATCTGTTTTTTTGGAAGTTTATGACCTCATTGGTTTCTAAGCCGGTACGTTGAGCCAGCTTACGAGCAACCTGGCTTGCCATAGGTTGCCGATCGCCATTCCCTCTGTAAACGCCTCCAAATTTAGTTGGTCTATATTTCATAGAACGCTCCAATCGTTACCGTTACATTATTTACGATATTAGCAGAATCGTCAGAGCTGCGTCCTATTTCAGAAAACGAATAAAAGCCGATCAGGGGGCAGCCTCCTAGGGATTCATGAATGACTTCTGCTTCAGCTGATGAAAGGTTTCCCATTTCACCTCTACGGGCGCAACAGTTGATGATATAAGAGAATTCGTTCTTAGGAGTAGCGACTTCAGAAACTGTTCTTTGAGCATCTTTTACGAATAAGTTTTCCTCAGATAAGTCGACTACACGGAACCTTCCTAAAGGCATTGGGAGAGAGAATAATAAGGCATTTTCTTCTTCAATGACTTGGATGACTTTACGGCAGTAAAGTGGCTTATCTTCGGAGTCTAGGAAGACAAAAGGATATACGGCCGCAATGTTGGGTAAGAGGTGTTCCTGACCATTGAGGAGCTTTTTGTACTCTTGCGCAGCTGGTTGGCCGTTGATTTCAAACACCTTGTTTTCATCCGCCTTAGTAATATTTATAATGGAACCCTCTTGGTCAAAGTAGGATGATTTGGTATTTACGACGAGCGAGTCTCCATAAAGCCCCAAGGCAACAAATCCATTATCATAGACCCCGTTTTTGTCGATGACAACGGTTCTTTCGTATTCAAAGTTATCTGCAGCAGCTCCTCCTAGGATGGGTAGACCGTCGGGAAGTAATGATTCAACACCTTTAATAAAATCATCCGAGTCTACAGCAAAAATATCATACAAAAGGAGGATGCATTTGAGGTCTGGTGCAGCTAGACTTTTAGAAATAGCCTGACCTGCGTCAAAATCAGTTTGAATCTGTTCTCCCTTTGTGATCCGAAAAGATTTAGTAGTCGTCTTTTCTAAGTCAATAGCACTGTAAACGATTGTTCCTTCATCTGCTTCATTATTAATAAACTCTCCTATAGAGGAGCAACCAATAATCTCAGCATTAGGCATAGAATCCTTAAGCTTTTCTAAAAAAAAGTCGTCTTCAAGAAAAGTTATATCACCATGTACTAGCAAGAGGTCAACGTTTGCTTTTTCTATTGCTCCAGTCTCTAAATCTTCCAGAGTAGAACAGAGTCTGTTTGTATGAACTTTCATGCGATCATTATGTCTGAAAAAGAAGTTGATTTAAATGATAATTTTTAAACATTAGTCATATTAAAATCAGATGTTTAATAAGAACTTAAAAAGTTCTTTCATGTAGGGCTGTTTCTAAGATGAGATGAGCCTTATGTCAGAAACATTACGTTGCCCTGTGTGTGGGGTTGATGAGATTATCACTCATGACGCTCATTATGAATGTATTACTTGTGCTCACGAATGGGAGAGGCCTGAGGAGGTTGAAGAGCCAAGAGTTGTGAAGGATGCCTTTGGTAACACGTTGCAGACTGGAGATATTGTCCAGATGATTAAAGATAAGAAACTTACGGGATCCTCGAAGGTGCTCAAGAGTGGAATGAAATCAAAGCCAATTCGTATTGAGGAGCATGGAGATCACGAAATTACATGTAAGATGGATGGGGTTTCCATCGGTTTAAAGGCGAGATATGTTAAGAAAGTGAATCCTTCTTAAAGCCTTCAAGTCGAAGAGAGACCTTTTCTTGGAATTCGGCAATCTGTGTGTGTGATAAGTTTGGGTCTGGAACAACATAAATACGGTGTTCGCGTGTGAACTTATAGAGACGTACAAGTCCCTGTGGAAACTGTTGCGTGCCGATTTGCTTTAGTTTGCGACTGCGCTCTAAGGCTATGGCTAACACAAACCGAAGATGCTCTGTTGTTGGGTCATCTTCGTCTGTGAGCTTGATAAACAAGGATTTATTATCCTTAATCAAGGAAGGAGCCTTTTCTATAGGAGCTTGTTCTGAAATACTCCAAATGTGTTTCCAATATGAGAATGGTGTTTGGGCGTGCTGCTGTGACCAGCCTTTTTCTGAATAATCTTGTCTTAGGTACCCCTTGGGAGAAGATGTAGGAAAAAGAGCTGTATAGACGGTTTCACCTTCCTTGAATGGAATTCCAGTCACGACACATTGATTACGCTTCTGAGTGAATTTGTAATCTTCGTATCGTGGCATGATCTGGCAAAAGTACGAGTAAGGTTATGCTCTGCCTGAATAGGAAGCGTCTTCTGTATTAATTTTGATGACGTCTCCCTGGTTTACGAACAAAGGAACTTGAACCGTTAGACCAGTCTCTAAAGTGGCTGGCTTCGTAGGGTTGTTTGCTGTATCACCTTTGATCCCTTCGGAGGATTCGGTTATTTCTAATTCCACAACAGAAGGAACAGTGACGGAGATCGCGTCACCGTCGATGAAAAGAACTTCAACTTCTAGCCCTTCCTTAAGGAAGTTTTTAGCGTCTGAGACCAACCCTTCATTCAATGTAATGGTTTCATATGTTGTGAGATCCATAAAGTGATATCCAGAAGGGTCTGAGTAAGAGAATTCTAACTTTTGGCGATCTGTGTTAACGATTTCGACTTTTTCATCTGAGGCAAAGCGAATAGCTTTTTGTTTACCAGAGTTTACTGAGCGAACGGTAGCCATGATAAGGGCGTTTCCTTTACCAGGAGTACGGTGCTCTAATCCCTGAACGATGCCAAGGTCTCCTGAATATTTAATGCATTGGCCTTTTTTTAAGTTTGTTGCGACGATTCCCATAAATATTAATTTAGATTGTAATGTTGGTATCTCATATGTCGCTTTTCAGTCAACCTCCTATTCATTTAGAACGAAGGTCAGACATCTTGTCATCTAACCTTCGCAACTAATCTTATATTATTTAGAAAATAGGGAGACAGGGAGCAGAGAGGGTTAGAATGTATTGAGAGCATCGATTAGGGCTCTCAATCGTCCATAATCTCTACGCCTATGAGTAAAGACAAGGCGAGGTAGGTTGAGGGACTCTCTCTCACCTTCGAGTGGCTCAGAGATAATCATTTTTCCTTTTTTGATCAGGTCGGAAAAGTCTTGGTTGAGTTTTTCTAATTGCTCTGCATTAGGCGCGCGTTGGAGGCGGATTACCAAGAGGTCATCCACATAACGATAGCTATTAAAATTACTATAAAAGGTGAGGATTTCTTGAACAGCCACCTCAATATTATCTGTGACTTTCCATAAGTTGAAGTCTGTTTCGGAGACTGTTCCGTTACCGAGAAGGCTTTCACGTAGGAACTCATCCCACTTTTTCCAATAATCTGCTCCAGGAGAGTTTAGGAGAACTAGAGGGTAAATTGTTGCCTTACCTGTTTGGATGAGTGTCATGGCTTCAAAAATCTCATCCATGGTTCCCACACCTCCGGGGCAGGCTACGGCTGCATGGGCTTCTTTTACAAATGAGAGTTTACGCGTGAAGAAGTAATTAAAGTCTATGAGCTTTTCATCACCTTCAATAAATTCATTAGAGTCCGCTTCAAAAGGGAGAGATATATTCAGACCAAAGGAATCATCAGCTCCTGCGCCTTCATTACCTGCCGCCATAATTCCTGGGCCTGCTCCCGTTATGGTCATATATCCCTCTTGTGCCATACGAGATGCAAATTCTTTTGCTGTTTTATATTCAGGATGGTCGCTGGGAGTACGGGCAGACCCAAAGACTGCAACTTTTCGGCGATGGTTGTATTTATCAAAAATCTCATTGGCATAGCGCATTTCTTTCAATGCCCTATTGATCATTTTGAAGTCTCCAGGTGTTGCGCCTCCTCGGGCAAGCTTTACCGCTGTAATCATCATTTCCGCTAATGCTGGGACATTATCTACAGAGGGTATTGAGTCGCAAAGTTGCAATATGGTTTGGTCTAATTGCCCGTTTCCAGTTGAACCTAGGTATTTGGGAGTACGTTTTAGAGGAAATGCCGGGGCATTCCCTGTAAAGTCAAAATCTGTCATATAGAATATATTATACCAAATAGTGAAAAATTAAAAAAACAAAAAATATGATTTAATTTTAAAAAACAAAAAAACTTAAAGAGGTTTTTATAAATTATTTTGAGATTTTTCCTGTAATTTTTTCAAAAATAAGTGAATAAATACTAGAATATGTAGACTAAAGTGTTACAGTCTGTATGTAAGGCCACTGAAAATCCACTTTAAAAATTAATTATGTTAAATAGAATAGCTACTGTTTCGTTGAAAAAAATGTGCATCATGATGACATTCTTTACACTCACAGCTATTTCTTACGCTCAAGGTGGAATGACAACATTGTTAATTGGTCAAAACACCTCTTCGTCTGAGAGTGTTTACGAGACACTTGCTACTTTAGGATTAGAAGTCTCTGATGAGATCACACAATTAAATATAGTTTGTGTAGAGGTTCCTGATAATTCAGTAATCCAAATTGTTGAGCAGTTGCAAAGCCAAAGCTCGGTTGAGTTTGTGGAAGAAAATGCAGTAGTGAATGGGAATTCTTAATTTGTCTATAGGGAGTTCTAGTAGAATATTTATATTCGCTTTACTTTGATTGAGATCTTAGAATTGGATCTTATGGCTTGTTGTGATGTCTAGTGAACCAATACATATTCCTAAGTCCAATAATAAGTGGGTAGAAGTACGGAATTCTAATATTCATGGAAGTGGTATCTTTGCCAAAGTAGATATTCCCCAAGAAACTCAAATACTCGAATACTTAGGCGAGCATATAAATAAGGAAGAAAGTGAGAAGCGTGCTTGGGCTCAAATGGATTTATCCAATCAGACAGGAGAGGCTGGGGTGTATATCTTTACCTTGAATGATGAATGTGACATTGATGGGAACTTCCCGTGGAATGATGCAAGGTTGGTTAATCATTCGTGTAAACCGAATTGCGAGACTTGGGTAGAAGATGATCAGATTTTCTTTTATACCTTAAGAGATGTGAAAAAGGGGGAGGAGATTTGTATCAATTATGGGTTTGGTCATGAAACATATGAAGACCACCCTTGTCGATGTGGAGCCGAATGTTGTGTCGGGTATATTGTGGTAGAGGAAGAGTGGCCTTTACTGCAAAAAATGTTAGAGAAATCTTAAAGCCGGCTTCTCAATGAACCCGGAAAAAGGGTAGTGAGAGAAGAGGTTTGATATAAAAATAAAATTGGGGGGCGTTTTCAGATGAGACGTGGTTTGTGCCCCATTTGTAGGATACTCACCACTTCTTTGTAATGCTTTGCTCATCTAAAAAACTTCCCCAAGTCCGTCTAGATTGATTGCTTAAATCGCACTAGACGTTAAAAACTCCCTGTATGTGTCTCGAGCGTTATTTAGAGCGCAAGATTGATGTCTGTAGCAGCCCCTTTAGAGGCTGATGCGGAGAGAGCCGCGTATTTTGCTAAGACTCCGTGTCTGTAACGAGGCTCAGGCTTTGTCCATTGCGCACGACGAGCTTCGAGCTCTTCATCCGAAAGGTCAACATTGATTGTGTTTTTTACGGCGTCGATTGTGAGTTTGTCGCCGTCCTGTAGTAGCCCAATCACACCTCCGACGTATGCTTCTGGAGTAATGTGCCCGACTACAAATCCGTGTGATCCTCCTGAGAATCTACCGTCCGTAATGAGTGCTACACTGTCTCCCAAGCCTCGGCCCATGATCGCAGCTGTTGGGCCTAACATTTCGCGCATTCCTGGGCCACCTTTCGGACCTTCATAGCGCACGACAATCACATCTCCTGCAACGATTTTGCCAGTCAAGATTGCAGACATTGCTTCTTCTTCAGAGTTGAAGACCTTTGCAACTCCACTGAACTTTTCTCCTTCATTACCAGAAATTTTTGCCACAGACCCTTCACTTGCGACATTTCCGTAGAGAATACGAAGGTGTGACTCCTTTTTCTTAGGGTTGCTAAAGGGTTTAATAATTTCTTGCCCAGCAGGGTACTCGATAGGAGAGTTTGCGAGGTTTTCGGCCATTGTCTTTCCAGTGACGGTCATACAGTCACCATGAAGTAGACCTTCCGCAAGGAGGGCTTTCATTAATGGGATCGTACCTCCGATACGGACGAGATCCGCCATAGCATATTTTCCTGAAGGCTTAAGGTCAGCTAACACGGGAACGTTTTTACCAATTTCAGTGAAGTCATCAATGTGAAGCTCGACTCCGCAGGAATGAGCCATGGCGAGAAGGTGTAGAACTGCGTTGGTAGATCCACCTAGAGCGATAACGACGGTGATGGCATTTTCAAATGCTTTACGTGTCATAATATCTCTTGGTTTGATCCCTTTTTCGATAAGGTTGAGAACTGCTGCTCCTGCATCAAAGCAATCGATCATCTTATCATCGCCAGTAGCAGACTGAGCAGAACTGTTTGGGAGAGACATCCCGAGGGCTTCAATAGCAGAAGCCATGGTGTTAGCTGTATACATTCCTCCACATGATCCTGGGCCAGGGATGGCGTTAGATTCAACGGTTTGTAACTCACATGCATTAAACTCTCCTGAAGCGTGAGACCCGACAGCTTCGAAAACGGATACGATGTCTAAGTCTTTGTCTTCGCCTTTGACCTTTGCGCAACCTGTTAAGATTGTTCCCCCGTAGACAAAGACTGAAGGACGATTCATACGAGCCATCGCGATGAGGCATCCAGGCATATTTTTATCACACCCACCAATTGCAACATATCCATCCATGCCCTCGCAACCTACAACAGTTTCGATTGAATCAGCAATGACCTCACGGGAGACGAGAGAGTATTTCATCCCTTCGGTTCCCATTGAAATACCATCTGAAATCGTAATGGTATTAAAGATCATGGACTTTCCTCCCGCAGCATCAACACCCTTGGCCGATTCTACCGCAAGTTTATCAATATGAATATTACATGGGGTTACTTGAGCCCATGTGGAAGCTACACCAATGAGGGGCTTTTTAAAATCTTCTTCTTCAAAGCCTACTGCGTAGAGCATAGCTCTACTAGGAGCGCGATCTGCTCCGTCTACAACTTTGGATGAGTAAGGTCGTTTATCTGGACTAGAAAAATCAGGTGTGTTCATAGTTAAAATTCTACGAACGATAGAAATACACTCTTACTGGTTTTCCTAGAAAAAACCTAAGGTAATTCTGATTGCGGGGAGGGTGACTTATCTTGCGCTTGATTATAGCGTATGAGGAGGCGCTTATGTTGAAGCTGTAGTTCTAAGTAGTTGAGCTCACTTTTACGCTGTTGCTTATAGAACAGGAGTTGAATACAACAACTCGCCCAGATAAAAACCCATACGACAAGCCAACAAAGCGTTTGATGATCCTTTGCAAGAGTAGCTTTAGAGGCGGATGAGCGCATTATTAGCTGAGAAATCCGGAGGGGCAGATCCTACTTGAGGAGGGTCGTAGTGAGTGCTTCAGCAGTATCAAAGAGATATGTGGGGCGTTCGATTTCAAGAGACTCTTTGGAGTTGAAGCCCCAAGTAACAGCGGCGATGTCTATTCCGGCTTTTTGTGATGCCTTTACATCTCGAATTTCGTCTCCAATGTAGAGCATGTCAGAGGTAGGGATAGAAAAGGTACGAGAGATAGAGGTGAGGTGCTTACTCTTGCCACTCAACTTCGTTGTGGAGCTAATGAAAGTAAAAAGGTCTCTGATGTTATAAGCGTTTAGAAAGAGTTCGACATTTTCCGTAGAGTTGGAAGTGAGAATACCAAAGGTTGTGGCCTCCTTTCTCAACTCATGTAGGGATTCAATCATTCCATCTACAGGAGTCAGGTTGTCGATTCTGCTCTTGAAGAGTCTTCTTCCTTTGGCGAGTAGAAACGGGAGTCTTAGCTTAGAGACACCAAGCTCTTTGATGAGCTTCTTGGTGTTATAGTGACGCATCGCAGGGATTTCCTCAGAGCTGACCGTCTTATAGCCATATTGTAATGCGAGAATGTTGTAGACTTCTGCGGCCTCACTTAAGGTGTCTGCAATAGTGCCGTCGAAATCAAAGATTAGAGCATTATATTTCATATAAACTAAAGATGGGTTTAAGCTTATAACGCAAGTTTATGAACCTTAAGCAAGAGCCAAATTGGGATTAATATTTGTCGTGTAGCGAGAGTCTTGTTTTTTTAGGTGGTATAACCATGCGGTAAAGGCGATCATAGCGGCGTTATCAGTCGTATATTTTTTAGGGCATGGCTGGAAAGATAACCCTTTATTCATGAGGCTTTTAGCAAAGGTTTCTTTGATCGCATTATTGCAACTGACTCCACCTGAAATAGTGACTAAATTATGATTGGTCAGCTTGGCCGCTTTTAGGGTTTTTTTGAGCAAACTATCAATGACAGCTTGTTGGAATGAAGCGCAAAGGTCGGCGAGTTTTTGTCCTGAGGGGAGGTTTTGTGGAGAAAACCCTTCCTTCTGTAGGGTGTAGAGCACAGAGGTTTTTAGCCCGGAGAAGGAGAAGTCGAGTTTGCCAGGAAGAGAGCGTGGGAAGTTATAAGCCTTAGGGTCACCTAAGAGAGCATGCCGCTCTATTTCTGGTCCTGCAGGATAAGGTAGGCCAAGCATACGTCCCACTTTATCATATGCCTCACCTGCTGCATCATCTAGAGTGCTTGAGATGAGGGAGTAGGAGCCAATGCCTTGGACATTGACCAACATGGTATGACCTCCTGAAATAATAAGGGAAAGGTGGGGAGGGATGTCGGAGCTCCCTTGCTCAATGAAAGGAGAGAGAAGGTGGCCTTCCATGTGGTTTACAGAGTAAAAGGGCTTTTGGGTTGCAACTGAAAAACCTTTGGCCATCGAATGTCCTATGAGGAGAGATGAAGAGAGCCCCGGGCCTCCTGTCGCGGCAAACCCGTCTAATTCTCTGATGTCAATATCATGAGTCTCTAAAAGACGCCTGACAATTAAGGGAAGATTTAGAGAGTGGTTTCGGCAAGCGACTTCAGGGACAACACCTCCATATTTTCGGTGAATTTCGATTTGAGATGAGATGAGAGCATCTTTGATGTGAGCTTGTTGGTGGTTATATTCGATCATTGCAACTGCTGACTCATCACAACTTGTCTCTATTGCTAGTAAAGCTCCCATAGTAGAGATGTTTAAATAAATGATTCGCCACCCGTGCAATACAATTCAGAAAATCCTTTTTCTCTAAAAGCTGATGAAATCCCTGAGGAGATAGGTGAAAAGAGTCAATGAGGGTTGACGCTAGCGTAAAATAAATTAAATCTATGATATGACTCAAGGTAGATATTACTGGATGCTTCTCTTGAAATCTTGTGGTATAAAGATTGCCCAGCGTTGCTTAGAAAATGCGACATATGAGATGCATTTGTTTAAAGATGCTCAAGAATTAATAGGCTTCTATAATAGTGACTATGTAGAGCATATTGACGAATTAAAGACCGAGTATTGGGAGATTAAGAATTTTAAAGCTCAGATTCAAGAGATTGAGCAGAAAGAGGCAGAGATAGAGCTTTTACTTGAAGGGTCTGTCAAGAGGCATGGCCAGATGAATGTAAGTAAGAGCCAAGAGGTTCTGGAGCTAGAGCAACAGATTCAACAGGTCTTGGATAAAAGAGAGGAATACCTAGAGCAACGCACTCAGATCTTTAATCAAGGGAAGGCGATTAGAAAAATCTATGATGGGCTAAAGACTAAAATGGAGTATCAAGGGCGCAGCCAAGAGGCTACAGAAGCTGAAATAGCAGATACGCGCGCCAGATTAGAGCAATGTGTTGCGCAACTCACGGCATTGAAAGAGGAGCGCGATCAAGTTATCCAGATTATCGAGGCAATTGAGCAACAAGTAGCTCTCAAAGAAGAAGCTCTGAAAGAATCGAAACAAAATTCTCAAACCGAAGCCTTTGAGAGCTCGGCAAACTTAGGGGATCTCAACCGAGAAATTACCCTTCTAAGGAGTGAGAAGCAGAATCTAATCAATAACCTCAATAAAAATATTAGATATGTTGGGAGGTTTCTCTTTGCGAATAGACAAGACAAAGAGGTCGCACAATGTATTAAGAAAAACAAGGAGCTTGTCCAGCAGGCAAAAGTCTTGAGGAAATCAGTGATCTTAAACCATAGATTGGTAGATAACCGCGTTCAAATGGTTGACGACAATCATTAAAAGAAGTGGCGCTTCTGTGCCACTTAAAGAGTTTCGAGGGTCTTAAAGATCCAACCCGCGATGGAAATCATTGCAAAAATAAAGAGAATAAGCAATGTGCCGTCTTTTGTCTGAGACGCCCTAATATTCTTAATCTGGTTTCTCGTTAGGCTGGCCTCGTATGTTTTGTCCCTGATTTGATCCCTAAGCTCGTCTGAAGCTGGGATAGTGTTTATTCGTCTATTTTCTGCTTCAATAATACGTCTAGGCTCGTCTGCGATTCTTTTTTCTAGAGCGGCAATTTGTGCTTCAATATCGTTTAAACTATCAGACATAATATCAACTTATCCTTTAAATGTAGTAAATAGAATGGTTAATGCGATGATGAGGGGGAGGGAAAATGCGAAACCTCGCAAAACATCCTTACCAAAAAGAAGCAGAGGACTCCCTGAAGATGTGACAATCGCATGTAGAGGATTTGTATTACGAGAGTCCTTTAACATCGACGAGAATGTATCATATTCCCTTGAGGTCTTTGTTAAGAAGTTTTCATACTTATCGGCGTTGCCTACAATATCCTCTTCGTTCCAGCGAGAAGGGTTTATAGATTCAATATTCTTTAAGCTGACTTGGAAGTGTTTGCGTGCTTGCTCTAAGTCTGAGATCTCTTGTTTACTCTTGAGTAATTCTTGCTCAATCACAGGCATTGCCTCAGTTAATTTAGCGAGAACTTCCGTTCTATTGACCTCAAATTCTTTACGCCTCGTAGCGATTTGTTGACGTTGAGCTTCTTTACGTTCTTGTTCTTCCTTTTTAAGTCTGAGCTCCTCAAGTAATCTCTGTGCCTTGTCGATCTCAGAGTTCACTCCTACAGTTTGCGGTTGTGTACTTGTCTCAGCGGGTCTTCCCGTTTGGAGATTTATTTTAGACGTGTTTGGCATATTCTTCGAGAGGCGGGGGTAAAAAGTAACTAACCTCTATATAATTCAAATATACAAGTATTTCACAATACTAAAATGAGAATAATGAAAAAATGTTCATTATTTAGTGAATATTTTTACACTCTATTATGTTTTGACCACATGTCAAGGTTTTTTAGGTGTTCATTTGATTATTTTTCAATCATTTAGTTAAGGTGTCTTATGTAATTCTAGAAATTCCAAAGGAAGCAAAGGGCAATCAAGAAATGACAAGAGACCATTAGTAGATGACGGTGCGAATTGGTAATTTGGGAGATATGGAAGATATAGATACTAAAGTCTTCAATAGATGGGCTAAGCTTATTGAGCAAAATAGGCTACAAAATTGAAGAAGTCCTAATATTGCCCTATACTGTCAAAGTTTTGAGGAATTTTTTAGGGCGTATTTGCTGAGATGCGTTCTCTAAAAAAGAGGAGACCCAGAGGGTGGCTTCTTGTGGTGGGAGCCAAGGCTTTTGGGTTTTGACTTGGCTCCAGTCCTTGAAGCTTTTTTGTCTGTGTGTTGTGCCAAGTTCGTCAGTAGCCCACTTTTCATATTCTACCCACCATTTGAGCAGGGGACGAATGGCCTTGAATAGAGATTGAGGTGTCCCGACGCTGACGTCCGAGAGATCCCATAGACCTGCAACACATTTGTGATCAGGTAACCAATGATAGAAGCGTCCTGTCTTACGTAAGAAGGCTACATTACCCTCAGGAGTATAGCAACACGCACAAGATCCATAAAGCTCGATTGTTTGGTCTGGAGTGCTCAAGGTGTAACAGCTCGTGCCTTTTAACCCTTTAGATGGAGATTTCGTAAAGCCGTATTTTATCAGAGAGTTGCCACGAGGTGACATGACATCCTTACCTAAGAAGAACATGTGCTGGTAGAATCCTTCAGCGCAGTCTTTTAAGAGTAATTTAAGGTGTTTATCCTCGGAGCTTAAGTGAGGAGCTTTTAAAGGAGGGGTGAGGTTCTGAGTGGTAGTCATGAATGGGTGGGAAATTTTTAAGGCTTGGAGGTGAATTTTAATTCTGAAGGTTTATAACCGAGAACTTCTTTAAATGCTTTGGTGAAATGACTTAAGCTATTGTAACCGCACTCAAAGGCTGCTTCGGTGACATTGTATCGCCCTGAGAGGAGCATCTTTTTGGCCTTTCTTACCCGAACAGTACGGAGATAGTTTTTAAGTGTCATGCCTGTCTCTTTGGAAAAGGTTCGGGACAAATAGGAACTGCTACACCCCACATGTTGGGCGACGTTGTCTAATGAGAATGTTTCAAAGTAAAACTCTTCGATGAAAAGCTTCGCCTGAGTGGCTCTTTCTGAATCCATTCGTTTGATTTTTTTTGCAGAAAAGCTCCTCTTTTGATCCTTCGGTTTTGAAGAAGTTTAGGGCGACAAACTCCATCACTTTACTTTGCATCCATAGATTTCTGCCTGCGAGAGGGATATGTTCTAGGGATTCGGTAGAGCTTAGCCATTGGGTGTCTCTGGAGTGGAGATTACGGCTTAATTGAAGGCTCTGCTTGGATGGAGGGGTAAAGATAGCTTTTCTAATCTCTGGTTTGAGCAGGAACTGAGATGGCGCGAGTTGATCTTGTAAATATGTCTTATCTAGTGAAATGGTTGTAAATCTGTGATCAGTTCCTTCCTGACGTTGGGTGGTTACAGAGCCTTTAATGTACTCATATATTCCTAGCGATTCTTCTTTGAGTTTTAGGGTATGTCTCCCATGGGCAACTTTTCCCTCACCTTGTTCATTTAGACAGATTTCAATGGTGTGAGCGGATTCTAGGCTTTCTGAGGTTCGTCTGGATGGCGCTCCTTCGCATCTCCTAATGCAATATCCCGCATCATCTGCAAATAGAGTTTTCACCTGACAGTTTAAGT
>CAYUKP010000003.1:0-8753 GCA_964445335.1 uncultured Verrucomicrobiales bacterium | reverse complement strand
TAAGTCAAGGGTGGATATTTCAATTTGTGGAAGAGGCCACAAAAAGTAAGGGGCATAAATAATGAAATCTGCCCCCCTAGAATTCATGAAAAGGAGGCAGATTTGCTACGATACACTGGTAGACTATAAGAGCGTAGAAAGCTAATTTCTGTTATGAGGCTCTTGTCTTGCGATAGTTAGTAATTTTTATTCAATAGGCGAAGGTATTGAGGGTTATGATAAAGGGGTGATATATGTAATAGCGGTTTAGAGACTAAAGTGTAGAAGGCTAATTTCTGTTATGTGACTTTCGTCTATTATTTGATGGGTTCTGTAATATGTATAATGTTCTGTTTATGGTGTGTTTGCGAAAGGAATTGAGAGGCTGGATGCCGTCCATCTTTTGCATCTTATTCTATGTCACCAGTCTCTCATAAATTTCGTTTGAATGATTTGCAGGAGGTGTGTTTCTCTCCTGTCTGATTAAGAAGGTATAGGAAGATATGGAATAAATCCTGCCTGAGATTGCTTTTTCTTGGTGTTGGCTTGTCTTAAGAAAACAAAAAAGCGACTCGTGAGAGAGTCGCTTTTTCGAAAGTAGAAAGTTTAGCTAGCCTTTAGACGAGCATGAGGGCTGGGTTCTCGATGAGTTTCTTGATTTCACCTAAGAACTGAGCTGCTACTGCTCCGTCAACGACTCGGTGGTCACAGGAGAGACCTAGGTTCATCATTTTACCGATCACCATTTCGCCATTTTTTACGATTGGCTTCTCAATGATTCCTCCAACGGAGAGAATGGCTGCTTGAGGTGGGTTTACAATCGCATCAAAGGAGTCTACGCCATATGAGCCAAGGTTAGAAACTGTGATGGTTCCACCATCAAACTCAGAAGGATGAAGCTTCTTGTCACGAGCACGTCCTGCCATATCCTTAATTTCTTTAGAAATTTGAAGGAGTGATTTGCTCTGAGCTTGCTTCACGACAGGTGTTACGAGTCCGTCTTCTACCGCGATTGCAATGGATACGCCAACGTTGCCGAACTGAACGATGTGATCACCAGCATAACTTGCGTTCACTTCAGGCACAGCCATGGAAGCATTGATTACCGCCTTCACAATGAAGTCGTTTACGGTGTACTTATTGCCATGAGTTGCTTCAGCCTGTGCGTTGATTTGCTTACGTAAAGACATGAGAGCCTCCGTATTTGCCTCAACGTGTAGGTAGAAGTGAGGGATAGTGACCTTTGAGGTGAGGAGACGATCCGCAATGATCTTTCTCATGGAGGAAAGAGGGATTTTTTTGTCTTCTCCTGATGCAACAGGTAGGATCGCTTGGGCTGCTGGAGCAGGTGCTGCCGCCGTACTAGGTGCTGCTGCGGGTGCCGGAGCAGTAGCCTTACCATTGAGAACGTCTTCGCTCACGATTCTGCCTCCAGCTCCAGTTCCTTGGAGTGTTGCGAGGTCGATCCCCTTCTCAGCAGCCAGCTTTTTGGCTAGAGGAGAGGCTTTGATACGTCCACCATCAGCGGTTGTTTGTGGGGCTGGTGTCGCTACTGAAGCTGTGGCTGGAGCTACCGCATCTGTTGTGGCTGCAGGTGCTGGGCTACCAGCTCCGCCGCCAGCACTAGCAATTGCGTCTTCAACAGACTCGTCTTCTTCTGCAAGGATCGCTAGAAGTTCACCGATAGGAGCTTTTCCTCCGGCTTGGACAAGAATTTTAGCCATGACTCCATCGTCAAAGGCTTCCATTTCCATTGTTGCCTTATCCGTCTCGATCTCTGCAATGATGTCACCCATTGCTACCGCTTCGCCTTCCGCCTTCAGCCAACTGACCACTGTGCCTTCTGTCATCGTGTCAGAAAGCTTGGGCATTTCAATATTAACAGCCATAATTAGTAAATTACTGAATAAATGCCGTAATTCGCACCGCTTGGCAATAAAAAGTTTACCTTGCGTGGACTACAGCAAGGCATCTATTTTAAAGTGTTTTTAGAGGTCTTTGGAAATCTTTCGAGTTTCTATAAAATGATCTGAGTCGGTTTGCAGAGAATAATGAAGTTTTTACCTTCGATGAAATAGAAAGTAGGTTCTATGAGAGACTTTTATGAGACTTTTGAAGGTGGTATTAGGCAGGGATTCTCTAATATTGTCTTTTTTGCCAAAACTTTTCTATCCTTTACGTAGTCGGCGTAAGGCTCTTTCTGGAGAATCGATAGCTTTTTTTAAGCCAACTTTTTTACAATCTTTGATGAATTTCGGCGAGGATCCGATGGCAAAGTAAGCGCCTTCTGGAGAATCTCCCTTATCCCATTTCAAGAGAGGGTATTGTTCAGGAGGGAGTAGTTCTCGTAATTCTGGATATGATTCTAGGAAGGAGGACTGTTCGATGATTCCTGGGAGGGGGGTGAGGCTGGTGAGAGGAGAGCCAGACGAGTCTTTAAAGAGTTTAGGGAACTCTTGCCAGCGATCTTGAAACAGGAAGCAATCAGGTAGAGATTTTTGCATAGCGTTCGCTAGCGCATTCATGATGTCTTGTTGGGTGCCTCCTTCGATTTGTTTTAAGTCCAGTTGCCATGATCCGGGCGTCGTGGCATACATTGAGACAGTAAATAGTGGGGCCTTTGTTCTTTCGTGGACCATATGAGGTAATCTTGTGCAAGGGGTGATACGGCCAAAGAAGTTTACTGGGGTGCCTTTACCTCCTATTTTCTGATCAGAGAGGATGCACATAATGCCTTTATTCTTGAGAATTTTGAGAATAGGGTAAATTGGGTTTCGCGCACTGATTAATTTCATCCCTGCTGACTCTCTGCGTTGCAGAACTAGGTCGTTCATATAGGGGTTGTTGAGAGGACGATAAAGGGCACCTAACCGGTCTTGGTATTGTTCCCAACCAGCACAACGTGTCAGAATTTCCCAGTTCCCCATATGAGCGAGAATTAGGAGGGCTCCAGCCTCTTTAGCTGTTGCTTCTAGTTCTTCTAAACCTGTGATTGTGAGGCATTTGTTTAATTCTTCTGAGGATTTCCTTCCTGCTGCTAAGGTTGTTAACATGTTCCCCCCATTACGAGTGAAGACTTCTTTAACCTGTTGTGAGGTAGGTTTGCCATGAGATAAGCGTTCTTTAGGAAGCATGAAGGACAGGTTTCGTCTTACGATGCCTCGGTAATAAGGAGAAATGTGATAAAAAAGGGAGCCAAGGCGTTCACCTAAACTGAAAAGAGTCGGTAAACTCCACCAGCTTAGAAAGAGTTCAAAGCCTCCATACGCCATGCGCTCAATCATCCATTGCGCTCGTTTAAATAGATTTACCTGACGTTTCATACTTAGAGAGCTGCCGAGTTTTGCTGACGTTTGGTCACGGGGATACAGAATCCAATGGAAGAAATAAAAATGAAATAGCAGGCAAGGAGTTCGAGGTAGGATTCGACAATGTCTGGAGTTTTGGGGTGAAAGCTACCTCCAAGACTGGCTTCCCAAAACTGGTTGGAACCGAACACTCCAGCGAAGACATAGGCGATAATAATTCCTGCCAAAAGAAACCCTGCCGCAGGTTTGCTCGATGCATATCCCCAGAATAGGGTGAAGGCTTTGGGATATTTGAGGAGCTTAAATATGATGATAAGAAAGAGAGGCCACACTAGCCATTCGGATTGGACAGGATCGAGAAGAGACTCTAAGGGCCCTGCATATTCTCCAATGGCAGCTGCCACAGCACCGTATCCAAAGACTTTGAACATAGGGGCAAGGCGCCCTGCATGAGATGATGCTGCGAAATAGAGTGCTGCCGAGAGGATTAATAAAAAGAGTTGTAACATTTCTACTACCCCGTCTTCGCTTACGACCGCATAACCTGTATTAGGTAGCTTCGCGGGTGATAGAATAAGGATGGAGCCTAGTGCGATTAGAATTAGAATGAGGAAGAAGCCTAGCCTTCCCCTCTTGGCGCCTACTGGATATTCACTCATAGTCTTAGCTACGGTTGATATGGTATGGACAGAGTGTCGTAAAGACCTAAAAAGCCTCGTATTTACACGAGGCTTTTTTAAAACTTTTATGTTACGGTTTGATCAAAAAGGAATGTCGTCGTCTTCCTCTGGTTCAAATATCGGCTCAGCGGGTGGAGCTTGCCTTGGAGCTGGCTGCTGGTAGCTTTCCGGAGCTGGAGCAGGTGATTGGTAACTTTCTTGAGGTGGAGCGGACTGATAGCCTCTATTGTTTTGTTGTGGTTGAGGACTTCCGTATCCTTCATTTCCATAACTTTGCTGAGGTCTTTGAGTCTGGCCTCCCCCGTTTCCACCACCAACAAATTGCATATTTTCGCAAACAACTTTGAGTTTGGTACGTTTTTGGCCGGAAACCTTGTCTTCCCAAGAGTCCATTTCTAGGCGACCTTCTATAAAGACTTCTCTGCCTTTAGATAGATATTGCCCAGCGAGCTCTGCCTGACGCCTCCAAAGAGTAACATCTACATAGGTAGTCTCTTCTCTGCGTTCTATACCTGAGTCTCCGCCACCAACACGACGACCAACTGCGATACCTAAATCACATACAGGAGTGCCACTTGGGGTATACCTGACTTCTGGATCTCGTGTAAGGCGCCCAAGAACCATTACTTTGTTAAAATCTCCCATAGATATATATTTTGCTTTATTAAAAAAAGAAGACAAACGAAGGGAGATGTCTCCCTTACGCTTGTGTATCTATTGAATAGGTGTTCCTTTCCTGAGAAAGAATTAACCTAAAAGTTGGTAATACTGCATGTAAACATCAGTATTAAGGCTTAGTTTCGCCTTGATAGGAGTGATCGCACTTGGATCTGCCTCAAATGTATATGTCAAGTAGTGTGCTCCGTCTAACTTACGTGCATTGTATGCAAAAGTCTTACGACCAAGAGAATCTGACTCTTTGAGGGTTGCACCTTCTGCTTCCAGTTCTTTACCGATTGAGGTTTGAAACTCTTGGATGGACTGCTCTTTGCCTTTTGTATCAACAACGATAAGGGCTTCGTATGTTCTGCTCATTCTTTATTATTGTTTGGAGAGTGGATAGTGGAGTTATACCGGTTCGAAGCGGCCTCAACTCCATCAGAGAGGCAAAGTTGCACTGCCAAAGTTGCTGTGGCAAGCATGTTTTCTACAAGATCGTGTTCATTTGGAGGAAACTTTCCTAAAACATGTCCTGTCAGACGGATTCCGCTACACTTTCCAACGCCTAGTTTGAGTCTTGGAAAGTCTGAACTTCCTAAGTGTTGGATAATAGAGCGCATCCCATTCTGTCCCCCATGACTTCCTCTCTGGCGTAATCTAATAGAACCCGTATTGAGTGTGACATCGTCTGTGATGACTAAAATTTCTTCGGGAGAGATATTGAAAAATCTGCTGATGGCTCCGACAGCGCGACCGCTTTCATTCATAAAGGTGAGAGGCTTTACGATCCAAGTATTAGAAACCTTTGCTACTTCAGCTGTCCATTTAGATTCTCTTTTGAGTTCTGTAGGGGTGCTAGCCATTAAGGAGTCAATGACTTCAAATCCAACATTATGTCGTGTACCTCTGTAGTTTTGGCCAGGGTTTCCTAGGCCGACAACCATTTTTATTGTGCTCATGTGGCTGACTTTAGTTTGTCGTAAAAATTCTACTAGTGTTAAATGGTCTTTATATGCACAAAAAAACCCAAGAGAGCCTTTACGCTTCTTGGGTTCTATAGAAAATGTGTAACGATTTGAGAGCTTACTCAGCAGTTGCGTTTGCGGATTGAGCCGCACGTGTTTTCGCTACAAGAGCTACAACAACTTCATCATGAAGCTGTGATACAACACCAGCAGGGAATTCCATATCTTTAATTTTCTGAACTTCACTTACTCCAAGGTGATCTACTTCTGTAGAGAGAGTAGCAGGAAGGTCTTGAGGAAGACATTTGATAGGGATTGTGTAAAGCATTTGCTCAAGGAGTCCACCCACTTTAACACCTTTAGGAACACCTTTAAGCACAAGAGGGATTTTCGCTTTGATCAGTGTATCTTTATCTACAGCTAAGAAATCAACGTGAACGATTTGTTGTTTGAGGTCGTTGAACTGGATATCTTGGATGAAGACTTGCTGTGTTTTTCCTTCGATTTCTACATCTAAGAGAATGTTGGAAGAAGGAGCTTCCTTAAGGATGTCATTGAATGCTTTAGCGACAAGCTTGATGTTTTGGTTCTCACCTTTTCCATAAACAACACCTGGGATGAAACCTTCACGTCTCATTTGTTTAAGAACACCAGAACCTGTTCTCTGGCGTGACTCTGCTGATATTTTGCTGACTGACATAATAATATATAAAAGTTAAACTGACGATTTTGCGCCAAATGAAATGACTCCTTAGCCTACGGTTAAGTTAATGTCAAAGAGAGAACTTACGGATTTCGCTTGGCTGATACGTAGAATGGCTTCTCCTAAAAATGGAGCGATGGAGAGCGGTTTGACTTTTTCGGTTTCTTGAACAGGAGTAGAATTTGTAGTTAGAACTTGGTCGATCTCGGATTCTAAAATACGGCGATGCCCCATCTCCCCAATGACTGCATGTGATACTCCTGCGGAAATTTTAGCAGCACCACTGTCTTTGAGGATTTTAGCAGCTGCACAAAGGGTGCCTGCGGTTTCTGTCATGTCGTCAATAATGAGGACATCTCTGCCTTCAACATCTCCAATGACATTCATCGCTTCTACTTTCGTGGCGCTGACACGGTGTTTGGCTACGATCGCAAATTCAGAGTTCAAGGACTGAGCGTAACGTTTAGCGAGTTTTACCGCGCCAACATCTGGAGCTACTAGGGTGAGGTTGCTGGTGTCACCGTTGAGCTGATCCCAGATATAATGTACTAAGGTGGGTTCCGCAGAAAGGTGATCAACAGGAATATCAAAGAACCCTTGGATTTGCGCTGCGTGTAGATCGAGGGTGATGACACGATCAATACCAGCGGCTTGGATGAGGTTTGCGACCAATTTGGCGGTAATGGGCATTCTCGATTTATCCTTCCGGTCTTGCCTCGCATACCCAAAGAAAGGAATGACAGCCGTAATACTTCGGGCACTAGCACGTCTCGCTGCATCTACCGTAATCAATAATTCCATTAAATTATGATTGGTTGGAGGAGAGGTCGGTTGAATAATAAAGACATCTTCACCCCTGATATTTTCATTGATCTGGACTAAAGTTTCTCCATCAGGGAAGGCCGAAATAGTGACGTCTGTGAGAGGGACACCTGTGACTTCTGCAACTTCTTTGGCTAATGTGGGATGGGCGGAACCGCTGATCAGCTTCATATTTACACCTTGTGCAATATGAGACGCCGTCTGCCTAGTAAAAACTGCAACAACTCGTATGGCTTCCCTAGTGTGTCCTTCTAGGACGTGTCGGAAAATGTCAGCAAGGTCTTTAATCGAGGCTAAAGGTTGCACTAGAGAGGGTTCTTCTCTAAGGCATCGGTTATGTCCACTCAGACTACAGTTAAAATGTCCCCAATGCCTCAGTTAGAAGGTCTACGTGCTATTTGTTTACTGAGTATAATTCTTCATCATTGGACGATAGGCTTTTTCCCTGTCTCGATTCCTTTCGAGATGGGGGCTTTTGTGTTTTTTTCCCTTAGTGGGTATTTGATTACGAGAATTCTGATTCGTGGCCGTGAAAAGTGGTTGAAAGGGGCAACGACTTTTCAGCATTTTATTAAGTCATTTACGGTGAGGAGGATGCTACGCTTATTGCCAGGATACGGTTTGGCCTTAGTCTTATATGTGCTTTTGTTGACCCCTGATGTCTTGAAGAATTTTCTGTGGTACGCGACGAATAATTCTAATATACACTTTGCACGATTAGGGTATTGGCCTGGGGGGGCAGATCAGTTTTGGACTCTGGCGGTAGATCAGCAGTTTTATCTCGTCTGGCCGTTCCTGATTTTTTTGACTCCACGGAAGCTACTACCAGCTGTTCTTATACTTGTTGCCTTCATTTCTCCTGCGTCTCGATGGATGGCGTATCAAGACATTTTCTTCTTTACTGGGGCAATGCATGATAAGTTGCCATGGTTCTTAACAGATCATTTGTGTTTTGGTGGATTCTTAGCTTATCTTCAGGAGCGCGGTTGGAGCCTTAAAGTGAAGGGGTTATGGTGCTGTTTGATTAGTGCCTTTGTAGCCTACCTTATCTTTAGGTATCAACCAGGAACTCTAGTATTACCTCAAAACATTTTAATATTTCAGCAAACTCTTCTCGCTTTGTTTTCGACCTGTGTTGTGGGACTTTGTGCTGTTGGTGGGGCTACTGGTATTGGGAGGGTTGTATTAGAACATCCTCTAGCTCAATATATAGGACAGCGCAGTTATGGGTATTATCTATATCATAATTTGGCGATGTTACTGTTGGGTAAGTGTGCGTTTTTCCTCTTTCCTCCGACGGGGCAACCAGATCATTTGTTGGGTGTTCGCATATTGTGTGGGGGAGCTTTATTAGCAGGTTTGACGCACCTTTCTTGGAAATATTTAGAAGAACCTTTACTACGGAAAAAAAGCAAATACTCCTATCAAAGGTGTAAAGGGTGAGTGACTCTTGTTCGATAAATAAACATGAATGTATTTTTTTTGAAAAAAATGTGAACTTTTTTATTGTCCTCAAAAAAAACCCTCATAGGATACATACACCTATGAAAAATATTTCACTTATTACGATTGGAGCTTTGGCTCTTACAGGTGTAGCTGCTTCAGCTGTAGAAACATCAGCGAGTGCTGGGTACCA
>CAYUKP010000002.1:36547-40642 GCA_964445335.1 uncultured Verrucomicrobiales bacterium | reverse complement strand
CTGGTAAGCTCTATCGTGAAAGAGGAATCAAAGATACGGTAGGTTCGATGTCTTCGACTGAAGTGTTTGAGCTTCTCCAAGCAGAAGGAATGCTCGTTAAACGCCCCTTTCTTCTGACAGAGACTCAAGGAATCGTCGGGTTTAAAGAAGAAATCTGGAGCAGCACCCTCCTCTAACACCCCTTGTCAATTTTAATCAAATAACAAATCGAATCAACTTTACACACAATATTAAAAAAACACACAAAAAAACAACATTTAACCACTTAAAACAAAATAAAAGGTATATATTTTTAAATAAAAAATTTAAAGTTGTTGAGAATAACAATTAGGTTTATAGTTATTCTTATGATTATCTTTTCATTTTTACTCCTTATTCAAGTTGCCTTAGGAAGTGAAGAGATTGACGACTTTTGGAAATACAAGTTTGGTATTACTGAAGAAAATGAGGCTTTGTATGATTCTGATGAAGATGGAGATGGCTACTCTTTCAAAAGTGAATCTCTTGCAGGTACTGATCCGAGGGACGGCACAGATTACCCCTCATTGAAATTTATTGAGAAAGCTGGTCTGTCAGGAAAGAATGCCACTTTACAGTTCCCCACCGTTAAAGGCAAAAGATACACCCTTCATTGTTCATCTGATTTAGTCACTTACCTCCCAACAGGCATTTCTGTAATCGGTACGGGAGAGCCCTTTGACTTTCTCCTACCAGATGGCATTGCCTCTTCTGCCCCTGCGCCCATTACAGCTGAATTTTGGGCTAATACCTCCGCTCTGAGTGAAATCTATGAAAATGGCGTTCTCAAGACTCCTGACGGAACCACATATCTCGATGAGGTACGTGCGCCTCAATTTAAAGGGCGTCAGTATGCAGGCCGTATCTCCACTACCATCACCCCTCAGACGAGCGGTCTTTACACCTTTCATATTGCAGCCACATCAGAGGCAGAACTCTATTTAGGAAATACCGCCGCAAATCTAACACAACTCATTACGGTGTCAGACCCACCGTCTCGCCACTCCCCTCACAAATGGAGAGAAGGTGAGGAGGGTCAAGTCTCAGCTCCCATCCTGCTTGAGGAAGGAACCCCTTACCAAATAGACCTAAGATATCTAGCGCCCTCCTCCAAAAGTTGCGCAAAGGTGGGGTGGGCTCTGGAAGGCTCAGAGGTAATCACCCTCATCACAAAGGATGACGTCGTAGATAAGAACCTGTTTGGACCTTACGAAGAGGGGGAAACCTTTCTGGATAACAATTACGAAAGTGATCTGAGTGGCCTGCTCAGTGCAACTCCAACATTTACAACGAGCCTCAATGAAAGCGGCACAAGGGCGGAGGTCTTTAATTCTGACTCCCAGAACTTCACCTTCGCAAGCGATGCCCAAGACCACCTCTACACCAGCTTTTTATTTAATGTCGACGCGAGTCATGGTGTTTCGTTCTTTCACATCTATGATCAAAACGGAGGCCAACAAGGCCCCGTAATGATCGTTCAAGGCCTTGCAGCTAATACATTTCGCGTGCGATTTTTAGAAGAGTCAGAAATTACATTTGAACCCATCCTCGCATCTAACACCACCTATCGAATGGAAATCGTAGCAACGATTGCTTCCGATGGCTTTCTGTATGCGACTCCTGATACAACCAAGACGGTAGCCCCTTATACATATGACGTCTACATCTCGGATAGTACGGGCAACCTTGTCGCCCAGCAGGACGGCCTCACCTTTAGAGATGGCTCGAACCTCACCACTTTTAGGCAATTTGGCTCGTATAACAATACTAACCATTATATCACATTTGATGACTGGCTCTTCACGGGCGGGAATATATCTGGTCTTGGGTATCTCGTCCCCAATACTATTCCTTCATCAGATGCCCAGACCTCTACTTTTTTCAAAGTCGAAGTCGACGCGCTAGATCAAGATGAAGATGGGGTCAGTGACTTCACCGAACTCATGATGGGGGAAACGTCTGCCCTTTTGTTTTTTGACCCTCAAACAACTGATACCATTGATGACTCGGTCAACCTCAAAGAACTCACCCAAGACACAACTGAGGTGGACGAAAAACCCACCCTAACCTTAATTGGGATCGATGCTGATGCTTACGAAGACAACACTCCCTATACAACGGATAACGTTGGGAAGTTTGTCATTACTCGCACAGGAGCGCAAACACCCCTTCAAGCACAAATCTGTATCGCACCTCTCGAAGAAACGGGAAATGTAAGTCTCGCATGTAATGGAACATGCTGTAGCTTAGCGGGTAGCGCAGGAGAAGAGGCAGCTGAAGCAGCAGATTATTTATTATCTGATGAAAGCGGTAACCCTATTACAAACCAAATAGACTTCGCCTTCGGAGAGATGAGTAAAACCATCATCGTAAAGGCTCTTCAAGACAACCTCTTCGAATACCCCGAAACCCTCAATATTCAATTAGTTGCATCCGACGATTACCTATTGGCTACAGAAGATGGCGTCACTGACTTTGGTTCCTATTCCTTCTTAGAGCTTGATGAGAGAAACTTCTCCTCAAAAAGTGGAGTCAACCTTCTGACGCATTTACGTAATGCTTCAGGGCTTGGGAGCTTCCAAGTGCACGGAACAACCGACATTATCACATGGAATGATGTCGTAGTGCCTCAGGATGTCACTACAGCCACCGTTCGCTACACAACAGCAGCAACTGAGGCGCTACAGTTTAATGTCGTAGTGGACGGCGTGATCACCGATACCGTCACACTTCCACCAGTAGCAACGAATTGGCAATGGGAAGAAGTCTCACTCACCCTACCTATGACAGAGGGGACGTCTCATACCGTCGAACTCGTTAGTCTTTCAAGCCCCGATCTTGCCTACCATATTGATACCATCTATCAATCCACACAAGCGACGGCCTCTACATCTACTTACGTGCAGCTTTTTGATGCCCCCAATACTCTAGAAAACACTCTGCTCTTTACAGGCGCTTATAGCCAAGATGCACGTGCCACGACCCCAACCACAGCCTCAGGGCTCGTCACATTTGCCCTAAATGGAACAAGAACAGAACTCACGATTACCAACCGCTTCTCAGGCCTCACCTCAGGCCAAACCACCTCACATGTTCACAAATCCAATGAAGGGATGACTCCTGGAGATGTCGTCTATGCCGTTACCGAAACCCCAGGTGTTGCAGATTCCGCTCCACTCCTTGGCAACCTCGATAACTACAGTTGGAACCTTACCTCGTCTTCTGGCGCTATTCCGACCAATGGCGGAGTGGCCTCTCGTCAGACTATCATCGACTCTCTCTTTGGACAGAACGGTGAAACACCTCTGTACTTCAATGTTCATACAGCAACAAATCCTGCGGGTGAAATTTGGACGTTTCCTACCTACCAAGAAGGTTCGGCTGACGACCCTGGAGATGCGTCACCTACCGCAATACCAGGCGACACCGATTACCCTCAAATCTTAGATGAAGACCTCCTAGAAATCGAGGTGCGACGCTTCCTCGCACAAGCGACCTTTGGCGCGTATGAGGAAGACGTAGAAGCCCTCTTAACAACAATTATCACAGGGCGAGACTTAGATCCAAACTATCATCGTCATACAGCATTTAGCGAATGGATAGATCAACAAATGGATCCAGAAATAACACCTCAAACTTATGTCATGGATCTGGCATGTGCCAGCCACTTTCAATACTTCTATACAACGGGATTCTTTGATCCAGAGGTAAATATCTGGGACGACACCTTACCAATCCTTCCAGACTCATGGCCTCACGTTGATCGATCTAACCCTACTCCAGAATTGTGGCACTTAAGCGACAACTATCCCATCTCTAAGGAAGACTTTGAATCTGTCCGAAACAAGCTCATTCCTGGACATTACGCCTTCGACGAAGTATTAGCAGCAGATTGGCAACTTAAGCTTAATGGCGCAGACCAGCTCAGACAAAAGACAGGATATGCTCTTCAGCAAATTTTAACCGTTAGTGATGTCGACATCTACATCCGAGAAAACGCTCTATCCTCAGCCAACTATCGTGACATGTTAGCTGCCTACGCCTTCTCACATTATCGTGACGCGCTGGGCTACGTAA
>CAYUKP010000002.1:28341-36447 GCA_964445335.1 uncultured Verrucomicrobiales bacterium | reverse complement strand
GACATGTTAGCTGCCTACGCCTTCTCACATTATCGTGACGCGCTGGGCTACGTAAACTGGAGCCCGGTGATGGGCTATTGGCTCTCCAGCATAAAGAATCAAAAAGCTATCGATTTAGACGGAGACGGAATTTACGACTCATTCCCTGATGAAAATCTAGCACGAGAAAACATGCAATTATTCTCCATCGGGCTCTATGACCTCTGGAGTGATGGCACCCTGATTCTCGACGAGCAAGGTTTACCACAACCTACCTATACAAACGACGATATTAAGGAATTTGCTAAGATCATCACAGGACAATCCAACAGCCATATTCAGCCCACAGGAACTATTCCTACCTGGGGCGGTGTGCCTTTCGAAGACATTTCGTATAAAACTAATAACTTCAACTCCTCCCTAACGACCCGTAGCAATTGGTCTGTAACCTATCACTATCCTATGAAAATGTGGGGTGACAAGCATAGCCCAGGTATCAAGACATTTGCTGGGACAACTATCGATAATACAACCATTCAGGATGAAGACGAATTGGCGACTGCTGATATCGAGGACGCTCTGGACTGGTTGGCAGGGCGCCCTAATGACGGGATGCCAGACTATAATGGGATCAATAGTCATGTCAGTACTCCTGCCTTTATCTCAAAGCTTCTGATCCAACGCTTCACTACTTCTAACCCATCCAAAGATTATCTACACAGAGTCGCAACAAGCTTTAAGAATTCCGAAGGACACCTTGGAGCAACCATTAAGGCCATCTTACTCGATCCCGAAGCTAGAAACATTGATTTAACAGACCCTGTTTTTGGACTCAAAAAGTCCCCCATTGAGGCGTATATGCAAGCGATCATTGCGATGGAGGGACACTCTGGACTACCTCTCTACAATAACGAAGGCGTCACTGATGATCGGAAGTATATGTATCTCGAAACGTATGGCTACCCAACAACTCAATTGGAAGGTCAACGAAGAGATGTCCGCTTTATGCAGAAGAATGTTTCCATAAGTGAAACGGCAAGTCTGACTATTGACCCCTTCTACGCTCAAACCGTCTTTAACTTCTACCAACCTGACTACACGAAGTCGGGAGTGCTGGCTAATGAAGGGCTCGTGGCTCCAGAAATGCAATTGGCAACAGAGCCTGAAGTCATCAAAAATATTAACTACTTTAACCAGCTAATTTTTGGCAATACAGGTATCCCAGGCACGCTTTTGGCTCGTAATGAAGCCCGTCAGCAGGAGGTATTTAGCTCCCTTGGTAACACAGAAAACCTCGATCATTTGATACTCCCTTTTGAGACATTGGCTGAGACGCTCTACCCCTCGGTGGCACCGACAGCTACAGAGCTCCGAACCTCTGAATCATTGGCTGACGAACTCTTAGTCGACGCCTTGGATAAAAGATTAATGTCAGGGATGTTTAAAATGCGCTATTCCTACACCTCTGGAGAGGATGACCTTAATCCGCGGAAGGTGATTATTGACACACTCACGGCAAGTTTCAATGACCCATATGACGGGACTGATGACATCTCCGACCGCATTGGCAAGCTTAAGGAAGCCCTCTACCTCATGCTATTATCTCCAGAATATCAAGTGCGTAAATAACCCTCACAACCCCCATGTCAAACACCCCAAATTACCTCTCTAGACGTCAGTTTCTCAAGGCCGGAACGTGTGGCAGTATGACGATTGGCCCATTAGTCAACTCCATCGCTCAGCTCTCATTAGTCAATACGGCCTCCGCTAGTGTATCTTACAATCACAGTGACTACAAGGCTCTCGTCTGCATTTTCCTCTCTGGTGGAGCTGACGCCAACAACATCCTCATCCCACGAGCAAGCCACGATCTGGGGGAAATCTATGCCAATGAAAGGGGGATTGTGGGGGTTGCAAATGGAGTAAATTCGGCAGACGTGACCTTACCTCTCGAAGGGACTGATTGTGGGTTACATCCGTCTCTCACGCATATGCAGAGTTTGTATAACAACGGGAACTTAGCATTTGTGACCAACGTTGGGACTCTAGCAGAACCTACACTCAAGGAGTCATACGACAGCACTACTTTACCTAAGCAATTGTTTTCGCATTCTGATCAATCCACTGAATGGATGTCCTCTATTGCAGATCAACCTTACACTTCAGGATGGGGAGCCAGGGTCGCAGACCTCTATAACTCAGTCTGGAACCCCAGCGCGGATACGACAAACAAGACATCTATGCTAATTACCGCCTCTGGTGCCAACCGCTTACAAGGAGGTGGTAGTAACAACCAATATTCTATCACCTCCTCAGGCGCTATTAGTTTGGCCGGGTTTGGCACCAATTATAGCAGTGCTCAAACCACGGCTCTAGACGGAACGGTAAGCTACTACAACAACCTCAAAGGACGTCGTCTGAAAGCTCTAGAGCAAATCATGCAATACAGCCACGCCCACATAATTGAAGAAGGTTATAGTGAAGTCATCCGTAATGCACGCGACAACGAGGAGCTGGTGGCTCTCGCTATGGAGGCTCAAACAAACTCGGGGGTCGACTTTGACACACTTTGGGCTGGAGCAACAGGAGGAATTGCAGATGAATTGCGTATCATTGCGACTCTCATTGCAGGCCGGGAAAAGCTTGGTAACAATCGCCAAATTTTCTTCGTTCAAATGGGAGGGTGGGATCACCACTCCTTAATTAACTCCAAGCTCCCCTCGTTACTCTCAGAGTTAGACTCTGCCATAGGAGCATTTGACGCCACTATGAAAGAGCTAGCCTCCAAGGATGCCAACTTCTCATATGACCAAGTCACGACCTTTAATGGCTCGGACTTTAATCGAACCTTTACTCCCAACAAGACCAGCTCAGATGCGGGCACAGATCACGCTTGGGGCACACATACCTTTGTCATGGGTGGAGCTGTCGCAGGTGGCACACTTTATGGAGAATATCCTGACCTTGGGGTCAATAGTTCGGTAGATGTGCCGTCTGGTTCTAGAGGGAGATGGATCCCTACAACTTCTGTAGATCAATACTCTGCCGTCTTAGCCAATTGGTTTGGCGTTCCAGAAGGCAGCTCTGAAATGGAAACCATCTTCCCCAACCTTAACCGGTTTACAAGCCCCTTCACTGAAGAGGCAAATTTACGCTTCTTCACATAATTCCGCTATCACTCACCATGAAAAAACGTGCGCTTTTGGCCCTCGGATCCTTTATAGTAATTTTTCTGGTAGCGTTTTCCTTACACTGGTCACAAACTCCTAGAAAGCCCCTCAAAAAAACACCTCTCATTATTGCTAACCCTCACCCCCCTTCTCCTTCACCACAACTTAGCAAGCCCTTAAAAGCGCCTAACAAACCTAAGACTCCGGCCTTTAGCCCTTTAGTCACGGAACACACACCTGATAAGCGACTCAACAGCTTACCGGACGGACGAGTGGAGTTTACACCCTCAATCAAAGCCTCACAAACCGTGACATCTGAAACCGACACTCTCGAACGTATAGGGGTTATCGAAACCATTTTGGGAGATTATAGATTCGCCTTTAAAGAAAACCCGATTGCAGGAGAGAATGAGGAAGTCGTCGCGCAACTACTGGGCAAAAACCCAAAAAATGTCGTCTATCTGGCACAGAATAGCTCTCTCCTCAAAGCCGGTAAGCTCATTGACACTTGGGGTTCCCCCTTTTTCTTCCACGCTCAGAGTAGCAAAAAAATGGAAATTATCTCCCCTGGCGCCGATCAAGAACTTTGGACAACAGATGACATCACCTCTGAGGACTTCTAAGGAGTAAGCTTGTCCTCTAACTCAAATCAAAAAGTAAAAACTCTGCCGACTTTCCAGAGCTCATATGTAGTTCCGTAGCCTTACTGACAGCCAAGGCATCTCCTGCATGCATCTTCACTCCATTCACTTGAAGCGTTCCTTTTGCTACTTGCAACCACCCATGACGCCCTCGCTCAATAATGTGAGAAGCCGTTTGCCTCCCATGAAGACGACACGCAAACATCTTAACGTCCTGATTAATCTGAATCGCACCGTTTCGAGCCTGGTCAGAAGCCAAAAGCCCCAACTGACCATCCAGAGCACCACGTTCAATACGTTCTTGGGTATAACGAGGCTTCAGCCCTCGACTTGCGGGAGCGATCCAGATCTGGAGAAAGTGATTATCACGTAACTGCGAAGGATTAAATTCACTATGCTTGATCCCCTTACCCGCAGCCATATATTGAATCTGATTCGGCTGAATAATCGAGCCGACGCCTGTGCTATCCTTATGCTCCAACTCCCCCTCCAACACATAAGATAAAATCTCCATGTTCTTATGCCCGTGCGAGGGAAATCCACTGCTCTTACGCAGTCGGTCATCATTGATAACATACAAATCTCGAAACTTCATCTTTTCTGGATCATGATACCTCCCAAAGGAAAAACTATGATAACTCTTGAGCCAACCTAGGTCTGTATGCCCTCGTTCTTTGGCGCGATGTAATAAGAGGTCTACTCTTGCAGACTCCTCAGAGGCGCTCAAAGGGCTCGTAGAAAGATGAACAAGCCCTCCTGCCGTAATCGTAATAAAGTTCCGACGTGTTTTCATACAAAGAGTATACACTTATATGACTTCACCGCCTCTCTTATCTCTGCATAAAAAATATACCTCAAACGCATAGACGTCCAAAAGCAAAGCACCTGTCTCAGGCAAGACCCTAAAATACCAAAAAAGACAAAATATATAAAATATCAACCATCTGCCCCACATACTCACGCAGTAAATGATTCCAAAATACCTCCAAGAAAGGAAAACTTTACTTATTTTATTACAATAAAACTCAAAACGTAAAAATGTAACCCCCTTTATTAAGGTTAGTTAGAGTTTTTTAAAAAACTTGGCACCATCCTAGCGTTACATGGCGTGTAACAAATCTTTAGACCATTGAAAGCACTACTTTTTAGCCTACTCTCTCTTATGCTCGTCATGGTAAGCTCTGCGTCTACTGCTCCAGCATTAGTCGATGGTCAATTTGTGTTTCCAACACTAGAAGGAAATGTGAGCCTTTCTCGTATCTCTGAGATCGTAGAAGCGTCCACACCACCTACTCTCGACGTCACCCTTAAAGCTTCTGAAGTCTCTCTCGATGCAAAAGTGGCTAAAGGCACGTTCTTTGAGATCCAATACTCTTGTGACATGAATACTTGGTCTACTCTCATTACAGCCACAGGTGAAAGCAACACAATGGATTTTGCGGTAAGCACTTCGGAAATCGAAGAAAACTGCGCCTTCTTCCGTATCGTCACATCCAACTAACAACCACCTCCCCCTCTTGTAAAAACTTGTTCAACAAAACTATCGAGAAGAGGTGAACAATACATCTACACTCATCTAAAAAGCCCTTATTGTAGAACCCTACCTTAAAATAAGCTTAGTCCTCCACTTAGGAGGAACTCTCATAATGTAAATGGTTCTTATTTACCTCTAAAAAAGGAAATATTTACCCTTTTTATAAACATGAGCTCCCGCACAAAAAATCATAACCAGCTTATTTACAACGCTTTACGGGAAAATAAAAAAACTGGCACTTTCATAGCGATAGAATGAGTATAACAATCCTTTAAAACATTGAAAACACTTCTCACCAGCCTCTTCTCACTTCTACTTATCATGGCTAGCTCTGCTTCCACCATGCCGGTATTAGTTGACGGTGAGTTTGTATTTCCTGCGCCTGAAGAAAGTATCACCCTTTCACAAATCACTGATACTGTAGAACAAACTATGACACCTACTCTTGATGTCACCCTTACTGCGTCTACAGTCTCGCTCAGCGCAAACGTTTCTAAGGGAGTTTCCTTTGAGATCCAATACTCATGTAATATGAATGACTGGTCTACTCTCATCACCTCAACAGGTGAAGTCAATGCTATTGACTTCTCAATCAACACCTCAGAGATCGAAGAAAACTGCGCATTCTTCCGTATCGTTACTGCTGATTAAGGCTTATCTGCTTTCTCTTCCTCAGAATTAAAAAGCACAACATACCTCTTATGAGGTCTTATCCCTTGGCCTTAGCTTTTCATTCCCACAAACGTATCAAAGCATGGTGAATCTTTTTTATCATATTTTGGCACAGGAAACAGGCTTTCAACAGGTTGGTCATCCTTCTTCAGATAATTAAGAAGGTGAGAAACAGCCTTCTTGTTCTTAAGGTCTTCTAAACCTTTCATATTGGTAAGATCTACTGAATCATGCTTAGCAAAATGCACATCTGATAAATGAGGCTGAGTAAAAATAGGATCAAAGTCACGCTCATGACTTTCTAAACTTAGCTCTGCTTTTTTGATTGAGGATCGGATTGACAGTTGCTCTCGATTATTCCCTGTTTCCTCAAACCTAGCGCTTTGCTCGTCTACAGATAACCTTTGAGTCAAAGGTAAACCTAATGGAAAAGACATGAATTGGGGGATACTCTTAAAGCTGTTACGTACCTCAGGTTTACTGGCCTGAATCGTGCGATAAGCAATTGAGTCCCCTCTACGCTCTAAACACAGAAACTCTGGAGACTCTATAGCCGATCCGTTCAGAGGTTGAACCTCACTTTCCATGACAATATCACCTTGAGATACGTCATCTACTCTTACATCCGCAGAGTTAGGTAAAGTAGCCCCCTCTTCACGCACAACTTTTTTGGTTTTTGTATTGTATTTAAATCGCTCAGATGTGGTGAGATTTCGGCAATTTACAATCTCAGGAACCCAGACATAGTTTCTCTTAAGGTCTGGAAGATTTGACGAGAAACAACGAATAAAACCTGCTTCTGAATCTACCAAAATCATATCCTTAGATACATCTTCTACCTTCGCAGGTGTTACGACCCCCTTTTCTTTCGTTTTAATATTATATTCGAAGCGTTCTCCGGAATTAAGGTTACGACATGAAACCATCGAAGGAATCCAATCGTATTTTTCTTTAAGAGTTGGTAATTCATTAAAACTACTACGCAAAAAACCGGCACTCGTATCCACCATTATGATGTCCTCGCCTTCTGTATCCACCTTAGCAGGCACGGCAACATTCTTCAAAGTTGTAAGAAGGTTTAACTGCGACGACGCCTTCTCTTTCTTTTCATGAATTATTAAATCTTTTTTCTGTGTCGCAAGGTCGTAGCGAAAACTTTCTCCCGAATTCAAATTATGACAAGAAACTGTTGTTGGAACCCAATCATATACTTCTTTCAAATCTGGTAATTCCGACTCATTGCTTCGTAGAAAACCCGCGCTCGTATCGACCATTATTATATCTTGCCCCTCAGCATCTACCTTTGCCGGTACAGCAACATTCTTTAAGGTCGTGAGAAGGTTCAACTGTAATGGCTCCCCCTTCTCTTGAGCTTGAGTTATCAAATCTTTTTGTCTGGTAGTCAGATCATAACGGAAACTTTCTCCCGAATTCAAATTATGACAAGAAACTGTTGTTGGAACCCAATCATATACTTCTTTCAAATCTGGTAATTCCGACTCATTGCTTCGTAGAAAACCCGCGCTCGTATCGACCATTATTATATCTTGCCCCTCAGCATCTACCTTTGCCGGTACAGCAACATTCTTTAAGGTCGTGAGAAGGTTCAACTGTAATGGCTCTCCATTGACCTGAGTTAAGGTCATAAGGTCTTTCTGTTGGGTTACAAGATTGTAGCGAAAACTCTCTCCTGAATTTAAATTACGACAAGAAACTGTCGAAGGCACCCAGTCATAGACCTTCTTTAGATCAGGTAATTCCGATTCATTACTTCGTAAAAAACCTGCCTTTGTGTCCACCATTATTATATCTTCCCCCTTGGCGTCTACCCCGACCTCTGAAATAATATGCTTCCAGCTTACTCCGCTATCACTTCCTTTTATCAAAGCAACTGGTTTTTTATTATCTACAACAATATCAAATGAGCTCATTTCCTATTTTTTCTCTCCAATACACCACCCCACTCTTTTTTAACACAAAAAAATAATTTTTATTTTTAATTACAATCATTTTAAAAATAAAAAGCACAATTTTAACAATTTAATAAAAAATACAGCTCTTTACTCATAACTATTCAAGCATGCCAAACATTCGTGTATTGATAAAAATG
>CAYUKP010000002.1:0-28241 GCA_964445335.1 uncultured Verrucomicrobiales bacterium | reverse complement strand
AACGCGCACTCATCATATGGCCTAACCAGTGATAGGGACATACCCAAAAAAGCACCTCCTGAGGAGATGCTTTGTCTTTCCGATAAGGAGGTAGTCGTAAAAACCCCTATTCCTTATGCGACAGAGTTAACTGCGGACTTCACCAAGCTTAAAAAGCTCTCTGGATCTAAAGACGCTCCACCGACGAGGCCACCGTCAATGTCCGCTAGAGCCAAAAGCTCATCTGCGTTTGCAGGCTTCATTGAGCCACCGTATTGGATACGCACTTGAGCTGCTAGCTCAGGAGTGTAGAGGTCTGCAATCAGGCCACGAACAATCTCGTGAGCCTCTTGTGCTTGCTGAGGTGAAGCCGTAACTCCCGTACCTATTGCCCATACAGGCTCGTATGCAACCACACAGTTGAGGATTCCTTCATTACAAATCCCTTTGAGTCCTTCGGTAACTTGAGTCTTAAGCACAGCCTCTAATTGACCGCCTTCGCGCTCTTCGAGGGTTTCTCCGATACAGAAGATAGGCTTAAGGCCATTATCAAGAAGCTGGCAGTTTTTGGCATTAATGAAGGCATCATCTTCTCCGTAGAGAGAACGGCGCTCACTGTGCCCCGTGAGAACATACTCCACGCCTACTTCCTTTAGCATCGCCACACTGGTCTCCCCTGTATATGCCCCACTGTCTTTGTCAGAACAGTTCTGAGCAGCTACCGCAAACGCTTGATTAGCTAGCACAGGTAAATCAAGAAAAGGCGCTGCGATGACAACGTCTACGTTCTCTAGGTCGGAAGCTTCGAGCTTAAAGTTTTTGACAAACTCAGCAGCTTCAGCTGGACCTTTGTTCATTTTCCAGTTGGCCGCAATAATTGGTTTTCTCATAATTGATTCTCTTAAGTAAATGGTTGGGTTATTACACGTTGGTTAGAGCCGCTACTCCAGGAAGCACCTTGCCCTCAAGAAGTTCAAGAGACGCGCCGCCTCCTGTTGAAAGGAAGGTGAGTTGCTCACCTACGCCAAACTTATTGGCTGCCGTCACGGAGTCTCCACCACCGAGAATAACGGTAGCGTCAATTTCTGCTAAGGTCTGGGCGACAGCCTTGGTACCTACGGCGAAGTTGTCGAGTTCAAATACTCCCATTGGACCATTCCAAAGAACAGTTTTACAAGTCTTCAAAATATCGCAATACTCAACAATTGCGCTATCTCCAATGTCGATACCTTCCCACCCATCAGGAATAACATTCATATCATCTCCATATTCAATAGTGCAACGGGTCTCAGCGGTCGGGCTAAACTCTTGCGTAATACGCGTGCTCTTCGGAAGGCAGAATTTCACGCCTTTAGCCTCAGCCTTCTCCATGAGTTCCTTAGCCAATCCGACAAGGTCGTGCTCTACGAGAGAGTTTCCTACTTTATACCCCTGAGCCACACGGAAGGTATAGGACATCGCACCTCCGATGATCATAATGTCAGCCTTTTCTAGAAGCTTATCAATAACCTTGATCTTATCTGAAACTTTCTTGCCTCCGATAATAACCGCAAATGGGCTCTCTGGAGCATCAAGCTTCTCAACCAAAAACTCTAACTCCTTCTCAACCAAAAGTCCCATAGCAGATTGCGCAATATGATGTGTCACCCCTTCCGTAGAAGCATGAGCACGGTGAGCGGTGCCGAAGGCATCACTCACATAAAAGTCTGCGTTTCCAGCAAGTGCCTTCGCAAACTGAGCGTCATTAGTGGTTTCCTCTTCTGCGAAACGCGTATTTTCAATGAGAACAACTTGTCCCGATTCGAGGTTTGCTCTAGCAGAAACAGCAGCTTCGCCAATAGTATCTTCCGCAAAGAGAACGTCTTGTCCGAGAAGCTCGCTTAAACGCACAGCAACAGGCTTTAGCGTAAACTCTAAGTTCACTTGGCCTTTTGGACGTCCCATGTGGGAGCAAAGAACTACTTTAGCTCCTTTTTCAATCAATAGCTGAATGGATGGGAGAGCTGCTTGAATACGGGTATCATCGGTAATCGCTCCATCCTTAAGAGGCACATTAAAATCACATCTGACGAGGACTTCCTTCCCCGACACTTCAAGGTCACGTATAGATAGTTTTTTCATTATATTGATATAAAGTAAAATGGCCGAGGAACACATCATTGCTCCTCGACCATCATTAATAAGTTAAAAAGATTTGTTTTTAGAGCTTAAAGGGACGTAGCAAGCTTTTTGAGTCCTTCAGCAGCACGGTTTGAGTAACCCCACTCATTGTCATACCATGAACAAATTTTCACGAAAGTATCTCCAATTACTTGAGTCGTCCCCGCATCGAAAATAGAACTGTGTGGGTTACCCACGATGTCACGAAGAACAAGAGGCTCTTCGGAATATTCTAGAATTCCTTTAAGCTCACCTTCAGCAGCTTCTTTAAATGCAGCATTAATTTCCTCAATCGTTGCTTTTCCTTTAAGAACAGCAGTGAAATCAGTAAGAGATCCTGTAGGAGTTGGAACACGGAAAGCACATCCATTGAGCTTACCTGTAAGCTCAGGGATTACAAGACTGATAGCCTTTGCTGCTCCTGTAGAGGAAGGGATAATATTCTCCGCAGCAGAACGTGCTCTTCTGAGGTCTCCATGAGGAGCGTCCAATAGTCTTTGATCTCCTGTGTAAGAGTGAATGGTGCTCATGAATCCAGACTCTACACCCCACTTATCATTGAGAACTTTAGCCATTGGTGCTAGGCAATTTGTAGTACAAGAAGCGTTTGAAACGATATGGTGCTTAGACGCATCATAGTCCGCATCATTAATTCCGATACACCATGTGTAATCTGCATCTTTACCTGGAGCGGAAATTAAAACTTTCTTAGCACCCGCTTGAATGTGCTTAGATGCGCCTTCGTGAGAAGCGAAGAAACCTGTAGACTCAAGAACAACGTCTACGCCCCATTCTGCATGCTTAAGGTTTGCAGGATCGCGCTCCGCAGTCGCACGAATTTTGTGTCCGTCAATAATGAGGTGATCATCGTCATATCCGACCTCTGCATCAAATTGTCCTTGTGTAGAATCCCACTTCAAAAGGTGAGCGAGAGTTTTATTATCTGTAAGATCGTTAATCGCGACCACATTCTTTCTTTCCTCAGGCGTCATGGCACGTAAAACGTTACGTCCGATGCGACCAAAACCATTAATTGCGTAGTTTGCCATAATAATTAGTGACTGGATATCCCTATTAAGAATATCTCTTTTTTAGTTCGCAGTTGAAGGATAACTAAGCAAGAGAAAAATGAATTTCACAAACAGGAAATATATTTTTCCCTCCTCGATCAAATACTACAACATATTACAAATATTAATTTTTTTACATCAAAAGACGCCTCCAAAAATACACAGAATCTAAAAACAAAAACTTTTAGCTTCACTTTTCAATTATACATATAACATATATATTTGTTCATTTTTTAAAAAAAATATTTTTTTTCTGGTCACGACGTATTGAGTGTGCGAGGGGAGAATATGGATTCAGAAAATAACATAACCACTCTCACGTGTGGAGATTTTCTCAAAACCAGACGAACTTTTCTCTCAACGGCGACTTTAATTGTCGGAGGATATGCTATGTCTTCGACTGAAGTGAGCGCTGCAACTCGCAAGCATGGAGTTGATTTGCAATACCTTCCTGTGGATTGGGTTAGACATGAAGGTAAAAATGTCTTCCGCTACGCTAAATATATTAAGAAGCTCAAACTTAAACGCCTTAATACACAGGACATCATCGCGGTGCATGCGCGTAACAAGGGAAAAGTCTGGAACTCTCTCCCCCCTAAGAAATACTGGAAAAACATCGGTGAGACATTGAAAGTCGCTGATACCGTAGCACAAGCTCTCAATGAAGACGTAAAAGAAGTCGTTTCTCTCTACAGATCCCCTGCTTACAATTCTAGATGCCCGGGTGCCAAACCTCATTCATGGCATAAGAAGAATGTAGCAATGGATGTAATCATGGAGTCGTCCCCTAGAGAAGTTTATTCGATGGTGAAGTATTACAGAGATAATAAGAAAGGGTTCGAAGGTGGAGTCGGGCGCTATAGAGGGTTTACCCACCTTGACACAAGAGGGTATAATGCAACGTGGTAAGCGCCATTTACTTTTTACCTCGGCTTTCATAGCCTTCCATTGTAAACACGACTTTATGAAAAACATTCTTATTCTTTCTAGCATTGCTCTAAGCTCACTTGTTTTGACTTCTTGTGGGCTTGTTTCTTTAGCAACTCTTCCGGTCAAAGTAGCCGCAGATGTGGTGGAAGGTTCCTACAATACAGTAAAAGCTGTAGGTTCGATGGCTTTGCCTTCAAATGATGCTGCGGAGTAAAGAAACAACTTATGCATGACATGAGGTGACGAACTGCGTCACCTCTTTTTTTATTTTCTGTGAGCTCCCCTCCAAATGCTACATATACTATCATTCCTGCACTGAACGAGGAAGATTGTATTGCCTCTGTCATTTCTCACCTTCGGGAAAAAGGGCTACAACACATTATCGTCGTAGACAACGGTTCGACAGATCGCACAACCGAAAAAGCTCAATTCGCCGGTGCTACTGTAGTACAAGAACCTAAAAAAGGGTATGGTCGTGCTTGTCTTACTGGAATTCGCCACCTCCCTCATGATACCCAATGGGTGCTCTTTTGTGACGCGGATGGAAGTGATGATTTAAGCGAACTTTCTAAATTTTGGGTCGAAGTCGAAACTTCTGACTTCATTATTGGTAATCGTCGCGCCACTTCTGAAGGACGTAGCAATCTAACCCCAGTACAAAATTTTGGCAATTGGCTATCAGGTATCCTCATGCGGTTAGGATGGGGGAAAGGGTTTTCAGACCTCGGGCCACTTCGGCTCATTCGGTATGAAGCACTCCAAAATCTTGAAATGGAAGACACAAACTTTGGCTGGACAGTTGAAATGCAAGCCAAAGTTTTAGAACGTAAAACCCCTTTTACCGAAGTTCCTGTTAATTACCTTCCTCGGCAAGGCGGAGTCTCGAAAATCTCGGGCAACTTCAAAGCCAGTGCAAAAGCGGGCCAAATTATCCTCTCAACCCTTGCGAAATTATGGCTCGGGAAAAGCCAGCGCCTACTGGCTCTATGGTGTTGGCTACTAATGGGATGCGGTGCCTTATGGATGGGGTTGCAAGGCGACCCTACTTCACCTTCAGGAATAATCCCTTTTTTCGGAGGAGCGGTATTCCTCAGCGTAGGATATCTCTTATCCCTTGCCACAGAATTTAGCAAACTAAGCCACCTTCTTCTCTTCGCGAGTCTGCTTCGTATACTCCTCTTACCCATGCCCCCTGGAGATGATATTTGGCGCTATATCTGGGAAGGAATGATCCAACTTACGGGTCATAACCCCTATAATACTGCTCCCGACCACGTGAGCTTACTTGAATTACGCCCTTCGTGGTGGAGGCATATCAACAATGAAAATGTAACCGCTATATACCCACCGTTGGCTCAATTAATCTTTCGCTTAACGGCTGGAGTATCTGCTTCTGTAATCGGGTTCAAAGTCCTATTCGTCTTAGCGGACATCTTGACTGGAGCATTGCTGTGGAAAAAAGATACCAAACTTGCTGCCTTTTACCTATTAAACCCTCTCATTCTCTACTGTTTCGCAGGCGGGGCACATTACGAACCTCTCTTTCTTCTCCCCTTAATCGCTTCATGGCTTATTTGGGAAACTAAGCCTTCGGGAAGCTCGCTACTGACCGTTGGTCTGCTCATAGGCACGAGCTTAGCAATCAAGCTAATCGCCATTTTTTCAGGGTATTACGTTCTGTGGCAACTTATTCTTTCCTTCATGAGAAAACCTCACGTGAGGCAAGCCAAACATATAGCCTCCTTTCTCTTAGGAATTTTTCTCGTGCCGACTTTATCTTTAGTAGGATTTTGCTATCTCTCAGGAATACCAGATCAATGGTATCCCTCAACGTTTGTCGAAGATGCCCGCAGTGCTTCTCTTATTCCATGGTTTTTAGAGCACTACAACTCAGACCCTCACTTCCCCTACCCTAATAGCCTCTTCGCATGCTTACTGGCAGTTCTTCTTGTTCCTATATTCCTCTTTAGCAAGACCTTTCACGGTCTCCAGCGCAGAACCCTCCTTACCTTACTCGTATGCTCCCCCATGGTTCATGCATGGTATTTCACATGGCTGATTCCTTTCTGTGTTAAAGGGCACAGAATCGTCATAGGATTTCTTTCAACAACCGCCTTTCTATACTTCCTGCTTCCCTATCGGCTCGCAACCGAGGGTAAATGGGACCTCCTTACCGTGGAGCGGCTCCTACTATGGAGCCCTTACCTGCTGTTGATAACGACTCCCTTGGCTTACCTAAGAAAAACAAAGTCTTAGTGTTTTAATAAAAAATTGTTGAGATAAAGAGGATTAGAGTTATCTGAACAGTTCGACAAAACAAGTTCCACCTTGTGATCGTAAGAATGAAATGCCTACAAATAACCGAATGAACTGTATGGTGCCTAACTTTCGGGATGTCGGAATGACTGTGAATGCGCTGGCAGGAACAGAACTAATGAAGCCTCAAACCTTGTATCGAGGAGGGAGCATTTGGACTGTTTCTAAACCCAGTGAAATCGCGAATATTCGAACAATAATGAATTTAACGCGTGGAGGGGATCCTTCTATACCTAAAACACAACAGGTACATGTGCCCGCGCCACATAGTGTAGACATCTATGCAATGAACAAGGGGCATAACCTTAAATGGATAGCGAGTGTCTTAGAAGCTCTGACCAGCGAAGAACTTCAGCTACCAGTCTTGGTTCACTGTGTAGCAGGTAAAGATAGGACAGGGTTAGTAATCGCCGCTGTTCTGGTATTGTGTGGCGTCCCCGAAGAAGTCATTGAAAAGGATTACCTAACCTCATCAGGGACTCTGGAACCAGCAAAGTTTAAGCTCGCACTAAAAGAAATGACACATCCAAACTTTCTGGGTAAAAAGAGGCCTAGCGGACTTATTGAACGCTACGGCCTGTCTTAAAGGTTCTCTCACCTCCTACAAAAAGAAAAGTGAATATATGCTATCTCAAAGGATTAAACACAAATGGTTTGTTCGCGGTCTGGCCCGACACCTACAAATCCAATGTTGGTTTCAGAAAGCTCTGCTAACCTCTCTAAGTATTTACGTGCGTTTTCAGGAAGATCTTCCCATGTCTTGCACGCTTCAGTAGAAGTCTTCCAACCCGGTAGCGTCTCATACACAGGAACAGCCTTGTTCCACGCATCACGATCCGCTGGAGGATAATAATGACGCTCGCCATCAATATCGTAGGCTACACAAATATCGATGCTTTCACGCTCATCCAAACCGTCAAGGTTTGTAATCGCGAGCTTGGTCACACCATTAATGAGGCATGAGAACTTCAAAAGAACGGTATCAAGCCACCCACAACGGCGAGGTCTGCCGGTAGTCGCTCCAAATTCACGCCCTAGAGTATTATGCATATAATCAGAGAACTCATCATTTTCGGTGATAAATGGTCCTGCTCCTACTCTTGTAGTATACGCTTTACATACCCCAATGACTTCTTGGATAGACTGTGGAGGGAGCCCTGAACCTGCGACAGCTCCACCGGAGCTTGTGCTAGAAGATGTTACAAAAGGATAAGTGCCGAAATCAATATCGAGAAAGAACCCTTGAGCCCCTTCGAACAAAATCGTTTTATTGGCCTTACGAGCGTCATGTAATAGAGGAATTGTGTCTTTAATGTGTCGACGAAGTCTCTCTAGTGCTGGTGCGATATCAGCCATAACCTGATCTGTAGTAAATTGCGATAACCCTTGCTTAGCGAGGATATCATTAACCTCAACTAATCTAATGGATAGTAATTCCCGAGCAACCTCCTCGTCCAACAAGTCAGCCAATCTTAGACCATTTCGATTCGCCTTATCTGCATATGTTGGCCCAATCCCTCTCTTTGTCGTCCCAATCTTTCGGTCCCCACGAGCGAGTTCACGCGCTTCGTCTAGCTCTTTATGATATGGCAATACAACGTGCGCTCTGTTTGAAATAAATAAGTTATCCGCTTCAATCTTTACTCCTTGTGCTTCTAATTTCTCAATTTCAGCTACGAGTCCAATCGGATCTAAAACCACCCCATTTCCAATAACGCAAGTCTTGGTAGGCCATAATATTCCTGATGGAATAAGGTGAAGAATGTATTTCTCCCCATTGGCTATCACCGTATGGCCAGCATTATTTCCCCCTTGGGCTCTGACGACAACATCTGCTTCTTCTGTAAGAAAGTCTACAACCTTTCCTTTTCCTTCATCTCCCCATTGGAGTCCGACAACGATTGAGTTCGACATTCTAAATTAAAAATTTTGTAATTCCTTAAATTTTCTAGAGGAAGACGCTTTCTTGGGAAAGAACAAAGTACTAGCTTTTTAGGAGGTCACGAAGCTGGAGCTTGATAAAGCCTCTGAAGGTCATCTAGATACTCTCCTAAGGGGTCTCTAATTTGGGCACGCTCGATTTCATGTCGCATAATTTCTTCCTGATAAGCCTTTTTCTCCTCCAAATCTAAATCTAGATATTCCACAAACTCTATCATATCTAAGTGCTTCACTAAGGATTTAGACAAAGCTCTCATCTCGGAAGAAAACTCTTCAAGCCGTAACACCATTTCGGTAATACTCATCAGCTTTAATTGCTCTGCCGAGAAGAATTCGTGCACTGAAATAACTTGCACTGGAGAATCTATCAGTTTGAGAAGAACTTGCTGATACCCTTGAACTAAAGGACGCAAAGGTAACAAGGCTCTCGCCTCCAAGAGAGACAACTCGTTTATATGAGCAATGAGAGTTTCAATATAAAGCTCCTTATGCCATGTTTTAAGCTCAATATATCGCTGAGGAGTGAACTCAACGGAAGCTCCGTTTTCTCTATAGATCCTCAATTTTAATAGCTTACTTAACTTCTGAAGGGTCGATTCCAAACTATCAAAAGATCTTGTTTGCTGCTGACTCATCAACGTCAACTGGCTTCTCCACATGGCATTCAATCCTTCTTGCATTATGATCTCAGGAAAGACTTGCGAAACCAACTCCTTCTGTTCGCCCTTATAAGTCAGAGAGCGCTTTACAAGTGACACAAACTTATTTGCTCCATTATTTTGTTGTAATAAAAAGTGCACAAATACTCCTGCGGATACTTTAAAGGTATAGCCCAGAGGCAAGTCTGTTCCTTGAAGTGATGACTCTTGAAGGAGCTTATCAATTGTGTAATTACTTCCAAAATCCAAAACCTGTTTATAAAGAGCTGCGTCTGCTTTTCCTGCAGTCCATAAGATTGCTTCATGAACCCCCGCTACAATCCACCTAGGAATGAGACGCAAAGAAGACTCTCGATCTTTAGGTAAGCCCTGCTCCCTTAGCGACAACTCTTGTAAGAATATCTCACATAAAAACTGCTCAAAGTAGAGAGTATCCACTCCTTTACGGCTGTCTACATTAAGCGCAAAGAGCCACCCTCTAGGAGACTTTATTACTCGCTTATCCATCGTATATCCACTTTTATGCCCACTAGGCTTAAGTGTCACCTTCACCAGATGTTTCTGCGTTGCTTCATCTAGTCCAAGTGCAGAGTATAAACGGCTCCTAAAATCAATAACCAAAGATAATACTCTCCCATTTACCGCATTATCCTCCCCAATCACTTCTAATAGTTTATCTGAACTTGTAACCACAGATTCAGCCGAAGCTCCAAAGCTCAACCCAAGCAACATTTGACATAATATCGCGAGTAAAACCCCTGACCTTGTGACACCTAACGCTCTCATCAAAACAAGTTCTATATAAAAAAAACAGAGAGTGTAAACACTCTCTGTTTTTCTTTAGTTAAACTCCTCTCTTTTCTCAATCTATTGACCGTCCGTCAACCTATGAGATAGAAAAGGAATTACGATAGGATATAATAGCTAGCCTCAATCATTCAATCCAAGAAGAGATGCGAGATTTGCTTTCAACTCAGCAGTTTTATTCTTCGCAGCTTCTAACTCTTTTTTCATTTGCTCCATTTCTTCCTCAGATGACAAAACCTTCACTTGATGCTCAGATGCCGCGGCTTCCGCTCGCTCCAAACTCTCACGCAACTGCGCTGTTTCCTCAATATGTTGGTCAAGATCTTTCTGTAGCTGAGCCTTTTCAGATCTCACGTTTTCAATTACAACTTTGTGTTGACTTGCTTCAGCTTGTTTCTGTTCCAACTCTTGTGCCAGATTAGCTTTCAGTTCAGAAAGCTGAGCAATGTCATGCTCTAAAGTTTCAGAACCTTCACGCACAGAAGATAACTCCTCTTCTAATTTAGAATTTTCCGAAGAACGAACCTCTAATTGTTGCTCCAGAGTTTCTTTTTGCTGTGATAAGTCAGAAATTTCTTGCTCTAGCTTGGAAGCGCTTTCTTTAACAGACGACAACTCTTCTACTAGCTTAACATTCTGCCCTTTTTGCTCTGCTAACTCTTGTGAAAGGGCTTCTTTTCTCTCTGTAAGCTGAGCTAATTCCTCTTGTAAAGCTGTCGACCCTTCTTGAGCTAAAGACATCTCCTCGTCAATTTTCGTCTGTAAAGCTTCTACTTCCTTCTCAAGGTTTTGCGATACTTCCTTAGATTCATTCAATTCGTCTAAGAGTTTCACCTCTTTCTCTTCTAATGTAGTAACGTGTTGCTGTAACTGAGTGGCTTTCGTATTTAGTTCATCTAAGGAACTTTGTAAGGTTGCTTTCTCCTCAGCATTGGCCTGAATTGCCCCTTGAAGCTCTGAAGCTTCATGAGAAGCCTTATTAAGATCTTCTTTTAACGAAGCGTTTTCTTCTGAGAGATTGTTTATCTTCTCTTCTAGATCAGACACATCATACGGCAGCCCAGCCATTAACTGACTTTCGAGCCTTGAATTTGTTGCCTTCAATGAATAAATTTCACCTCTTAGGCTAGCAGAATCACTTTCATTTAAAGCCTTAATCTGTTGCTTCAACTCATCATTTTCCGACAGAAGACGATCAATGCGATTTGTTAATTGTAGCACATCTCCACTTCTGGAAGCCTCTAATGCTACTTTAAGCTGATTATTCTCTTTTGATAGTGTTTCAATCTTATTCTCTAATGGTTGTGTTCCATCTAACTGAGCCGCTTGCAGTTGACTTTCTAATTTAGTCTTGGATGCATTAAGAGAATAAATTTGACCTCTAAGAAGAGACACATCCTCTGATCCAGCGCTAGCCAATTGCTCTTTAAGTTCGACATTTTCGACGCTAAGCTTACTCAACTTATCAAGTAGTTCTGATGGAGATTGGAACTCAACGAGTTTTACGACCTTATCCTTAAGCTCTTGGTTCTCTTGCTGAAGTTGATTTACTTGAGCACTCAAATCCGCTGGAGTAGTAACCTTCGCCTCACTTACCTTTGAAGCATTTGCTACAACCGCTACGTTTTCAGCAACTGCTTTAGTAGCAGGAGCAGAGAATGCAGCCTTTGCTTTGCGTAGCTCCGCTACGGTAATTGCATGCTCTTCCTGCAACTGTTTAAACTGTTTCGCCAGATTTTCTGAAGGCTGTTGGGTTTCTTTCTTCAGCCTTGCTTGGAGCATATCGTTTTCTTTCTTAAGCCCTGTAAGCTGAGCTTCAACACTCAATGCACCTTTATTCTCAGAGGTAGTAGTCTCTTGAGTTGGAGAAGGTTTGCTAAGGTTTGGTTTAGTCGAAGTAAGGTTTGGTTTTGATATACTATTTTCAACTGACTTCTGTGGGGCCTTCTGCCCCTCATTAGTTGAGTCAATCGCAACTTTGGCACTTTTCGGCTCTTCATGATTTTCAACAATCTCAGCGTCTTGAATATCCTCTTTATTCACTTTAGCCTGCAAAGCTTGAAGCGCCTTATTGACTTTATTGAATTCGTAATTCTTTTCGTAATTTTCTTTCTTCAGAGCCTCCGCCTTGCTCTTCGTCTCAGCAAATGTTTGCTTAAGCTTTTCTAGGTCAGCCTCTAAAGATCTGTTCTTATCTGTTTGCGAGCGAAGTCTTTTCTTCCATACAGATTGGCCATATAACTTACCTAGTAAGAAGCTCACAAGTGTAAGACCTATATTAAGAAGCAATAAATTGCTAAAGAAGTATGCTAATGCGTTCATTATTATTTTAACTTTGTTTATTTTTAACTAAGTGACAAGCAGTTTATTTAACAAGTATTTCTACTCTACGATCTGTCGGATTACTTCCATTTGATGTTGCTTTTGTACAACCAAACGGAACGATAAGGAATTGCCCTTTACTCACGCCTTTAGTCTTCAAAGCGCGCACCACAGAATCCGCTCTCGAACGACTCAATAAAATGTTACTCTCTACATTACCTGTGGCGTCAGCATGACCACCAATAACGTATTCCACTTTTTTACCCGCTGCATTAATGACATTAGCCAACTTAGAAATTTTTGAATTTTCAGAGCTCCTAACCCAATTAGACCCTGTCTCAAAGTAGATCTCGTTTTTCGTCAATGTCTCTGATAAGGCTTTTAAACTCTCTTCATCTAAATCTGAACTCACTTTATAGGATGGAAAGTGATATTCGGATGGAAACAACTCCATCTGAGACTTAGGGCTCAAACCTAATTTTTTAAGATCAAAGAGCCAATCATTCTCCAAATAAGGGGTTCCGATACCATCTAGAGAAACATTTTCACCACTAATCACAAAACTCCGATCACCATTTGGCTTAAAATACGCTCTCACCCAATCTCCAAAACTATCTTCTGACATCCCCATTGGAAACTGTGTCATCGAATCAAAATATAATTCCTTCTTATCATCTACTTGTCCTAACTGGTTTACATCATAATCATGCGGTAGGTATCCCTTTGCTTGAGAAACACCTGAAACCCTAGAAACCTCTAATTTAACTTTACTAGGTTCAACAATCTCCAAAGCTGACTCAACATCCAAACCTACCGATTTCGCTTTTTGTAGTAACTCATCCGCCAACTTCTGCGTCATAATACCGTGTAGTTTAATTTTATTATCCTTTGCCGAAACCTCTATCTTAGGCTTCAACCCTACACTAAGGTATTCTTGCGCCCACGCTATAAAATGAGGGTCTTCAAGAACCTTTGGATTTACGAAACTAGAATCAAACAATGTGTTTTTCTCTTCTATCACTATAGGTAATTCATTTTGAATAACCTCACCTTCTATCTCTAAACCTTTAAACCCTTTGTCGACTGATTCCCTTGAATCAAAGTTTCCTGAAAGCAACATAGCTTGCCCCTGTCTGGTTAATTGAAACCTTCCATATGCTTTAAGGTTATTACCTTCTGAAGTCAGACGTAGAGGTTTATCTGCTATATATTCGCGAATTCTATTTAAGATCTCATTACTCTGCTTAATCGTATCCGTATTTCCTTTAATACTCACATCAAACTTATCAAGAGAAACTTCAGGATTTAAAACTTCCCCCTCAATAGTCAAATCTCTCAGCTCACGTTCTAATATTGGTTTGAGTTGAGCGCTATATTGCTTGTTTTGAAAGTATCCAAACACAAATGGTAAACACCCTGCTAGGAAAAGAATTAAAGGTTTCATTTTAAATTGAAGAAGTAATTTGTATCAACAAAAAGCAGTTTATAATCCAGACTACAAGACTTATACAATTTTTTAACAGATATTTTTGAACAAATATACAAGGTCTAATGTCATCACCATATAATATATAAACATAAAAATTCAGAACACTTCTAGAATTGCTATCTATGCCCTATGTCTGTTACACTAAAATGTGCCATCTAAAAACTCACTCCGAGAACAAATTCTCCATGTATTAAAAAACAACTCAGGTCAAGGGCTCAACAAAAGCGAATTTGCTAGAACCTTACAAATCCCAACTCACGAACGCAGTCAAATGCGGCGTGAATTAATAAAAATGGAGCACGAAGGCATCCTTGATATACGAAAGAAAGCACGTTATCACCTTTCAGATAGCCCGCAAACCAACCAAAGTTCGCCTCTCACAGGTACAATCCGTCTATTCAATTCAGGATATGGGCTAGTAAAACTCGATCAACCTACTGCTTCAGAAATCACTCAAATTTATATTCCTGTAGGAAAGTCACTCACAGCTCTTTCTGGAGATCATGTTCTCGTAGAAACAGAAGAAAAAAACGCGATGCCAAAATGGATGAAACACTCCAAAAAGCATCGTTCACGTTACAAAGAGAAAAAACCTCCACAGGCTTCACGATCAGGTGAAGTTTCTGGTAGAGTAGTAGAAGTTATAAAGCGAGCTGACCATTCACTTGTAGGAACCCTTTTTAAGAAAAATAGTCGATATTATATCGACTCTGATAGTGCACATCTACCTCGTGTCATACAAGTAGAAGACATTGGTGAGGCAAAACCAGGCCAGAGAGTCGTCCTTGGCTTATTACGTTGGGACGTCGAACACCTTCCTCCCATTGGTCATGTCACAAAAATCTTAGGTTGGGAGGATGAACCGGGAGTTGATATTTTAGGTATTATTCACCAACACAATCTCTCAACTGACTTTCCAAAAGCCGTAGAAACGGAAGCACAGCAAACCCCTCTCATCATAGATGACGCTGAAATAGAACGCAGACTAGATTGCCGTATACACCCCATCTGCACCATTGATCCACACGACGCCCGAGATCATGATGATGCAATCTGGGTAGAGCGCTTGTTGAGTAAAAATGGTACACCTTCAGGTTGGAGACTGCAAGTACACATTGCAGATGTCTCGCACTACGTCAAACCGGGGTCAAACCTTGATAAGGAGGCCTTAAAACGAGGTAACTCTACCTACCTAGTAGACCGGGTCATCCCTATGCTACCAACTGTATTAAGTAATGGAATTTGCTCTCTCGTTCCTGACGAAGACCGCCTCACAAAATGCGCACTTATAACCTTTGATCTGCAAGGACGCGTAAAGAAAGCTGAATTCCATTCAGCGGTTATAAGATCTAAAGCAAGACTATCCTATGAGGAAGCACAGCACATGATTGAAAAGCCATCTATAGCGCACCCCCTGACACCTCATGTCCGAGAAGCTTGGAAACTTGCTAAAATCCTCCGCCGTAAACGGTTTGCATCAGGAGCCTTAGATTTAGAATTTCCTGAATACAGAATCAATATAACGGAGGAAGGTCGAGCCGATGGGTATCGTATGTCTGAACACTCTGAATCCCACCAATTGGTGGAGGAGTTTATGCTCGTAGCCAATGAAGCTGCTGCTCTCACTCTAAAAAATGCCAAACGACCTGCAATATACCGAGTTCACGAAGATCCAGACTATGATAAACTAGAAGAATTTGGAGAAATGGCAAGAATTCTAGGATTTAAAGCTGGAGACCTCACCTCTAAACATGAGCTACAAAGGCTCATCAACCAATTAACAGGAAGTAATGTAGACCAGACCTTAAAACTAGCCCTCCTAAAATCTCTGAAACGTGCTAGCTATCATCCTGAACCACTCGGTCACTACGGCTTAGCAAAGGCGAACTATACGCATTTCACCTCTCCTATTCGGAGGTATGCAGACTTAATCGTACATCGATCCCTCCAATGCCTTCTCAAAAACAAACCTCTAACTTTTGATAAAGTCCCCAAAGGAAACGCACTCATTGAAGTGTCAGAACATATTTCACGAACAGAAAGGATCTCCTCAGAAGCTGAGATGGATTCTAAAAAGCTGAAGCTCTTAGAATGGTTGGATACACAGACAGTTAACCCTCCTCAGATAACTCTCAAGACTGCACCAAAGTTTAAAGCACTCGTAACAGATATTCGTCCTCTAGGGCTTCTTATAGAGCTTAAAGACACAATGCTCAGAGGTGTCGTAAAAACAAGAGACTTCCCTTCTGGTTACTGGAAGCTTGACCAGCAAGCCCGCCGCTACGTGAGTAAAAAGAAAGGAATGAAACAATCGATTAAAATAGCAGACGAAGTCGTCGTAGCTGTTAAGTATATCGACTTTGACAGAATGCGTGTAGATTTCGTATTAGATTTGCCATCTAAATAACTCTACTCCATCGCAAAAAAGAGGGTCAAGAGGGGTATTTCTCGCTCCCTCTACAAAGTCTCTTCTTTTGAACAACTTATCTTGGAATAATAGTCTCTGTAGATTCTAGATACAAACCAAAGTTATGCATATGAAGGTCATCACCACCTGTAACCTTAGCTATCACCATCACTCGTTGATTAATGAAGGCATCCAGCTCATCGTTATCCCCTGAAAGTAGACGGATCTCCATCCCATCTAACTCTTCATTCGTATCACCTGGATTTTCTGCCTCAGAAGGGGTAACCAGAACCGAATCCTCTGTTTGGAAGAAATAAGTCGGAACTTTATTCCCCTTACTATCTTTTGTTTCTAATACCTTAATAGTACCTAAAAGAGTGGCATCATCATCAAATTGAATCTCTATCGTCTCCGCCATCAAACTAACAGTCATAAGACAAGAAACGAAACATTTTATTAAACTTTTCATTACTTCGATCATACCCTATTCACAAGTCCTCGCAATATATTTTACTCTTTATCTTTAACTCGACCGTTCATTTACATGGCAGACATTTGCAATCCAAACTCTCTTGATGCTATCGCAAAAAAAATTCGTAACATCCCTGACTTTCCTCAACCAGGAATTAACTTTAAAGACATCACTCCCCTCCTTGGAGATCGAACCCTCTTCAGAGAATGCATTACTCTCATGAGTAAGAAGGTCTCGACTCTAGATGCCCAAAAAATTATAGGGCTTGATGCGCGAGGATTCATTTTTGGGGCAGCGATAGCAGATCGCTTATCGATGGGCTTTGTTCCGATTCGAAAAAAAGGCAAACTTCCCTTTGAAACCGTTACAGTTGATTACACTTTAGAGTACAATACAAATTCTCTTGAGCTACATACAGATGCAGTTACGCAAGGTGAAAAAGTTGTCGTAATAGACGATGTTCTCGCCACAGGAGGGACAGCTCAAGCGGCCAAGGAGCTTCTTACTAAACAAGGAGCTGATATTGTTGGCTTCCTCTTTCTTATGGAATTAGGCTTTCTGAATGGCCGTAAATCTCTCTCTCATAATGCGGTACACAGCCTTATTACATATTAACCCTTTCTCTCCACTGTCCGCTACGGCTTGGTAAAAACGCTGTTTCCTTTATAAACCTCCCAATTTAAAAGAATAATAGGTAAAAAAACGCTCGAATAATTGCTTTTAAAGGCTTTGCGTGTCAAAAACCTTGTATCAGATAACGATACATATTTTTATAAGTTCATGTCCTTAATTAAAGACTTAATTTCTGAGCACGGTTCAGAACTCACACAGGTAATGACTTCACAGTTAGGAGTTGATGAAAACCAAGCATCTAGTGCTATTGGAGCAATAGCCCCTATGGTTCTCAACGGATTAAAAATGCAAAAAGACGCCAACGGAGAAGGCGCTCTAGGTGATATTTTATCTCAGTTAGGAGGTTCTGAAGATATCCTCAGCAATATTTCAGGCATCCTTGGGCAAGACCAAGGCGGAGCTGGAAACATTCTACAGACTCTCCTCGGAGGAGCTAATCAAGAAGCCACTGCTACGAATGCTCTAACCCAAACCCTTGGGATCAGTGGAAACCAAGCGCAATCTATGATTTCTATGGTTGTCCCAGTAGTCACCGGATTCTTAGCTAAACAAGGCAGACAAGATCCGAATACTCCTGACACACAATCAGGGATTATGTCTCTACTCGATCGTGATGGAGACGGCAGCGCATTAGATGATATTGCCTCTATGGTACTTTCAGCTAAAGGTGGAAACTCTGGAGTGTTGGGGTCTATCGTGAACGGCTTTCTCAAAGGGCGTTAAAGTTTCTCAACCCTACTTTATTCAAAAAAAGGCCGACTTCTCTTACAAGGGAGTCGGCCTTTTGTATTCTCTTTATTTTCCTACTTGTGAAACCATATATGAACCTGTAAAATTCAGTAGAAAATTTATTATCATGATTAATAGAATCGCAAATTTGTTTAAAGGCTTTATGAGTAAATTCATTGGAGGAGTCGAAAAAAAGAATCCTGAAGTCTTACTCGAAATTGAAAAAGAAAACCTTCGAAAGCAAATTGCACAGTTCAACCAAGGGCTTGCAAACCACGCAGCTCTTGTTGAAAAATTGGTTTCGAGAGCTCGCACTCTAGATAAAGAAGAAGCACAACTCAAAGCTAAAACCACGGCCTTACTCAAAGCTGGACAACGCGAAGCAGCTGCAAAAACCGCTCTTGACTTCAAAAAGGCTCAAACAGAGCATGATGACATTAAGAGCCAACTCGAAGATGCTGAAGCTCGTTACAAAGAGTTAGTAAATGCACGTGACGTGAGCATCAAAGGAGCAAAATCTAAAATCGAAGAACTTCGTCGTGGCATTGACGACATGAAAGTTCAAACCGCTATGGCAGACCTTAATGAAATGGCATCAGGTATGATCGGTGAAATTGGTGGATCTGGTGACAACCTTAACCGCTTAAGCGAAATCGTAGAGGAAGAACGCACCAAAGCAGCCGGGAGAGCACGAGTCTCTAAAGATAGCATGGATCTCACAGACGTGAAGATCCAAGAAGCTGAGCAAGATGCGCTTGCAGAAATGGCTCTAGCAGACTTTGCTGCAGACGCTGGGATTGAGTTGGAAAGCGCAACTCCTGCACAAACTCCTGAAAAATCAGTCACCACAAAATCGGCATCTCAGCCGACCATGGGACCAGCATCTGAGTAAAACCTGCCCAAAATACTATACCGTAAAGCCACTCGTTAATGAGTGGCTTTTTTTACGGTCTGCCATGCGGACTCCATAACATCTAATGACGCGTGTTCCAACGTCACCCCGTCAGACTGTAAATGCGCCTCTAGTTTGTTAAAGCGATCACGGAACTTTTGTGTTGCCTCGTGTAATAAGAGTTCAGGATCTTTCTTAAGTTTACGCGTGAGATTAACAACGGAAAATAACAAATCACCTAGTTCTTCCTCTAAAGCTTCAGGGTTTTGCAACTCTAACTCATCCTCGACTTCCTGTAATTCTTCTCGAACCTTCTCAACCGCTCCGTTCATATCAGGCCAATCAAACCCTACTTTGGAGACTTTTTTCTGAACTTTATAAGCTGCTAAAAGAGCGGGCAGCCCTTCTCCGACACCATGCAGATATGGCTCCTGCTCTGAATGGCCTTTTTCTTGCTTCTTAATCGCATCCCACTGGGTCAACACACCATCCGTCGAAAGCTCATTATTCTCCTCAAAAACATGAGGGTGCCTCCTGATCAACTTATCACTGACACCTTTCGCAACGCATTCAAGATCTGAGTTGCCCTGTTCTTCTTGAAGTTCGGCATGAAAGACAACCTGTAATAAGAGATCTCCTAACTCCTCTTCCAAATGTTTATGATCGGATCGCCTAATCGTATCAATGACCTCATACGTCTCTTCTATCAAATGTGAGACCAAGCTTTCATGTGTTTGTTCTGCATCCCAAGGGCACCCTCCTGGTGCTCGTAACCGTTTTACAATAGCTTGCAGCCGATGCACTTGGCTAAAATCCCCCACTCCTTCTATCATTTCAATATCTGTCATAGTCTTTATTTACTCTTACTCTGTAAGGTTTCCCGCTCTTCAGGAGTCAGGGAATGAATTCCATTTTTGCTAATTTTATCTAAAATCGCATCAATTTCAGTATCCGAAGGAATGTAAGCACGAGGTTTAAGTTTTGACTGGGGGACAGGAGATTTCTTGGGCATCTTGATGATCTTTTTAGGGCGTTTTTTAGAGCGAGGTCTCACCTTCTGTTGAGGGAAAAGATTTATCACAGATAGCCCTTTATATTGCACAAACCATAAGGATGTCAGAACTGTTCCTAAAATCGTTACAGCTAGCCCCGTAAGACCGGATTGCAAGGGTTGTAAAATCGAAATAGACACAAAAACCAACCCAAACCATTTGATCGGAATCCCAAAAAAGCTTGGAAGGTTAGGGTACATCACACAAAACGAAGAAAAAACGGCAAGATGTAACATATGGTTTCCAAAGAGATTATAGCTCGCATTCAGCCCTAGCATATGACACAAGACTAAGAGAAAAGGAGGGAGGAGAAGTAAAGCGCCTAACAAGTAAATAAAAGCCGTTCTCCCCAGATCAGCCTCTACAACCTTCCCGAATTGTAAGAAAAACACTACACCTATGAGAAAGTTTAAACTCAATGGCGTAAAAAAAGGATAGCTCAACATCCTCCACACCTGTCCTTGCATAAACGCCTCAACAGAGAATCCAACGGCAGAGATAATCTGAGTTTGTGTCATGACCACGAGAACCATTCCTAGAACCTCTAAAAGAATAACAAGGCCTACTATGGTGACAGGATACTTTCCTAACCTAAAGAGAGCGGGAGCGGAATTAAACATCGTAAAATATTCCTAAGGGATAGAAAGGCTTTGAGCAACTGGAAACGATGACTTGGAAAGGTTTCTTAAGCAAAGTATGAAAAACATAAATTCTATGAAAATTGTTATACTTGATGGATACACCTTAAATCCAGGAGACCTCTCTTGGGAACCTTTAAGCAAATTCGGCACCTATAAAGTCTATGAACGCACTCCTCCTGAGTTAACCTTAGAGCGATCGTTTGAAGCAGATGTCCTCCTCACAAATAAAACAGTTCTATCCAAAGAACTCTTAGCTCAACTTCCCAACCTGAAGTACATCGGAGTTCTTGCGACAGGATATAATGTTGTAGACATAGAAGCTGCTCGCCAACGAGGGATCCCAGTCTCAAATGTTCCTGAATACGGTACCAATGCCGTTAACCAAATGGTCTTTGCACACATTCTGCGCTACTGCCACAACGTAGAAGGACATAATGCATCAGTAAAAAAAGGAGAATGGGAAAGCAATCAAGACTTTTGCTACTGGCTCACTCCTCAACGCGATTTGTCATGCTTAACCCTTGGGTTGATAGGCCTTGGGAAGATTGGGGCTGCCGTTGCTAGAACTGCTCGCACTTTTGGTATGAAAGTAGTCGCTCACACATCTTCTGGAGTCAATCGTTCTGGCATCGAAGAAGTAGAAATGATGCCTTTAGATTCTGTTTTACAACAAGCAGACATCATCAGCCTTCATTGTCCTCTAACTCCTTCCACAGAAGGTTTAATCAATAAGAGCCGGCTCTCCCTAATGAAACCCTCCGCCTTTCTCATTAACACAGGAAGAGGACCTCTCATTAACGAATCAGATTTGGCTGAAGCTCTACAAAAGGGTATCATTGCAGGCGCAGGAGTTGATGTGTTAACTCAGGAGCCTCCTATAAAAGGATCTCCACTTCTTCTGACTTCTGAATGCTACATCACGCCCCATATTGCGTGGGCTACCCATACTGCCCGCCAAAGATTAATGACGGTTGCGCTATCTAATTTAGAATATTTTTTAGCAAAACAACCTAAGAATATTATTAATTAAATTACTTAGGTGCATGAACAAAATATTAAATTTTAAGTAGCCAATAAACACATTCTTATGATTCGTATAGAAGACTAGTATCTTTCATTCTAACCAAAATTTATTTTAATCAATATTTATTCAACCAGTGACTTTATCATCATCTTATAGAAATAAAATGATCGCAGCAGAAGCAAACCCTTCTGCTATAGACTCCTTTATCCGAGCGTTTGAACTTTTAGAAAAAGGTACAGACTTTTCCATTCCAGAAGAGCAAATCACCCCTGCCCATAATGTTCCTATGATGGAAGATGTGCTCGTTGATGACACTGAGAAACACGCGAAATATACCGCTCAAACTGTCGTAATCAAATTGAATGGGGGCCTAGGAACAGGAATGGGCTTACAGAAAGCCAAAAGCCTACTTGAGGTCAAAGAAGGGCAAACCTTTCTCGACCTCATCGTGCAGCAAAACAACTTCTTATGTGAAGATACAGGAGTGGACGTAAAGTTTCTCCTCATGAATAGCTTCAGCACTAGTAAGGACACAAACACCTTCTTACAAAAGTATGAGAAATACAAAAAAAGTGAAGAAGTGGAAATGCTCCAAAACTTTAGCCCTAAAGTCCTCCAAGAATCGTTAGAACCAGCATCTGACCCAGCCAATTCCGCTCTCGAATGGTGCCCTCCAGGTCATGGTGACATTTACACGGCATTATATGGCTCAGGTTGGTTAGACAAGCTACTAGCTCAGGGAGTTAAGTATGCTTTCATCTCTAATAGTGATAACTTAGGAGCCTTTATCAACCCAGGTCTCTTAACATACTTTGCCGAGTCGAACGCTCCCTTCCTCATGGAAGTAACGCGTCGCACACCTGCGGATAAAAAAGGTGGACATTTAGCAACCCGTAAATCAGACGGCCAATTACTGCTCAGAGAAGTGGCACAGTGTCCTGACGCGGACCTCGATACATTTCAGGATATTGACACACACAAATACTTTAATACCAACAACCTCTGGCTCCGCCTTGATCTGCTAAAAGAAGTTATGGATCAGCAGGGTGGTGTTTTACCCCTTCCTGTTATTACAAACAAGAAAACATTAAACCCAAGAGATGCAAGCTCCCCAGGTGTCTATCAATTAGAAACAGCCATGGGTGCTGCCATCGAATGCTTCAAAGGAGCTGCGGCAGTTTGTGTTCCTCGACGTAGATTCGCTCCCGTAAAAACGACTTCAGACCTATTAAACTTGCGTTCGGATGCTTATGAAACACATCCAAACGGTCGTGTTATGCTTCTGCCTGAGCGTAACGGTATTCCTCCACTCATTAAACTCAGCAAAAACTACAAGTTTGTCGATCAAATGGAGTTATTAGGAAGCCCGTCCTTAAAGGAGGCAAAAAGCTTAACCGTTGACGGAAAAATCGCCTTCCAGCCAGGTGTTATCATTAAGGGTGATGTCACATTTACCAATACATCAGACACCGTATTTGAAGTTCCCGCTGGAACCTATGAAGATGAAGACGTAAAGGCTTCCTAAATACATATTTTGTAACTATTCAGGAGTATTGAAAAAACGAGAACATATAGCTCTGGGAGGAACTCTTAACCTCTAGAACCCCCTTCAACCAGCCCTGCTAAGGGCGACCCGATAACAGCGTAGTCCGTAACGTAGTGGAGGGCTACGTAACTTACGAAACCAGAAACACAAGGTCTGGAAGACCGGTGGATAAGACAATTGGAAGGCCTTGCCTAATGGAAGAACAAAGCTCCTTCGGTAGGCTTATGTGTCGGTCCTTCAGACCTCAATACACGAAACGCACCCGTAAACATAGCCCTTCGTTTCACTTCGGACTACGCTGTTATCTGCTCGCCCTTTCAGGACTGGTTACAAGGACTTTGAAGGTAAATGCTGCTTGCTTGAGCCGAATGGTTTTCTATTACTTATCCTACCTGAATAGTTACCATATTTTCTATCTCGCCTTTGGTTGATAAAAAGCAAAGGCGGGATACGCTAGCCTATAGCAATTCTGTTACTCGCTTTCTTTCCAAAATTTAGCAATCTCATTTCTCTTAAAGTATCGAGACCACTGCATATTCATTCGGAAGCCGTCTTGTATATCTTCAAAGCTCCATAGAACATGTCGCAACCCCATTCTATAAACTACACTATCTTCAGTTTGAACGACGGCATTCCCCTCAGGTAAGACGCGATGACGCCCCTCTTTCATAGATTTGACCTTTTCATAACCAAACGCCGCCTCAAAGGGCTTTGTGGTTCTTCCGTCTCGTGAGTCTATGAAGTAAATGTTAGAGATGGCATTCTGACTCCACGCCAAAGATTGGTTGCTCTTTTTCTGTGTATAGAGTCCATCATTCCCAAAGATACTAAAGACTCCACGCCCTAAATAATCAACATCATGTTGATGTAATGCTGGCCCTACACGATGCCAAACAATTATATTAGTACTGGGGCGATAAACGTAAATAGTAGAATTGTTACGACAACTGAGCATGAGGTCTCCCTCTTGAAAATATTCGTCCGTCTTACGAATAATATCTATATCATTTAGATGCAACATATTGGCATCATGTACATGATTCCCATAAAAATGAGCTTCCATGCGATTAGATTTCAAAATACTAGAAAGTGTAGACGTCTTGAGAAGTTCCCCGCTTTCATTGATTCTAGCAATTCCTTCTTCTTTTAATCCTGTCGTTGGGTCTGTTGTAAGTATCGGGACATAATATTCCCCTCGGTGTTTCTCAATGGAATTATAAAAACAATGATCTAAAACAAACTCAATATCGCCGTGTTTATTAAGTTTCACAAGAGGTCCATTGAAAAGGTTCATGACAATAGACCCGTCTTTATTAAGAATACTGTGAAGAGGACGAATGAACTTTTCATCTGATATGCCAAGCTCTGTTTTATCCATTCTCCAAGGTTTTTTTTGTTTCAACGCTTTGGCAAACTTCGGAGCTTTCCTAAGAATTTCTTTATAATCAGGCTCCCATTTCCAGAGAATTTTATTCGTCTTTAGATCTACCAATTTTACAGTCGCATCGGTCGCTCGCCCTTTATCATAATCAAATGAAGAGTAGAAGAGAAACCCATCCTCTTTCACCAGAGGACTCCAAGTCAGGCGTCCCCAATTAACCTCGTCAGGCTCAGGGCTTGTAATAGGTTCACGCTTCGCCATTTTATGATTTTTAAATCGAATGCCTTTTTTGTGAAAATCTAATGAATTAAACCAATCAGAGACTCTTGGAAGAACGGTTCCTATTTTATAATAAGTTCCGCGATATCCTGAATCATATTCTAAAATAGCTAAGCCCGAAATGATTATTGGCAACACAATCAGAGAAAGGATAATTGCAAGCCATAAAAAAACCTTCTTCATTAGAAAAAACTAATCTAACCCTTCACAACATGTCAATACAGTCTATTTTATAATTTAGATAATCTGAGAGATTAATTGTTCTCGTTAGTTTATAAAAAACACCCCTTAATATCTTAGACTATTGATATATTGACAGACTCTACATATTGTCTAAACTTATTTATTATGAAAATTCTCTTACTTATTTCGGCAATTTGTCTCTCCAGCTGTGCAAACTATAACACCCCTGCAAAAAATAACGCGGGAACAGGTGCTCTTATTGGAGCTGCTGCTGGAGCTATTATTGGAAATAATACAGATGGTGACGCCAAGAAAGGCGCTGCAATTGGCGCCAGTATTGGAGCTGCTGCTGGATACGGTGCAGGTACAATTGCTCGCTAATATTTCACCCTTTCCTTTTATTAAAGAGAGCTTTTTCTTAAGCTCTCTTTTTTATTATATAAGGGAGGAATTATTCGAACCCCTTTGGTTTACTAAGAATTTCAGAAACCACAAATGCGCGTTTGAGAGTACCCTGTGATCGTAACTCTTCTTTCAAATCTGGGTGTCGAGAAGCAGGTTTAGACCGAGCTAGCAATGGAGACTTCTCAACTACGGTTTTTTCCTGAAGATTCTCAACAATCGACTCGGAAACTCCCTCAAGACCAGAAGACAGCTCTGACGGGGCGTTCTGGACTGGAGGTAAAGCGCTTGGTAGCTTCAAAGTCCCAAAATTTGGAAGTTCAGGCCTCTCTACTTCAATTTTTTCATTTTGAGAGGTTTTCTTCGATAACAAAGAACGAATAGCACTTATTCCTAGAGCAACCCCAAAGATAATAACCTGAGGGTCAATTGTATAGCGATCAGGCATAACACATTATTCCTTTTGCGAATTAGATGGCTTAGGCTCTATCGTAGTCGTACTTGCGACTAAGAAAGGTCTCAATCGGCTTTGCAGGATCATATTCTTTTTCTGACCTTCCTTCATAGCTAACCCCTTCTGTACCTTGTTAATAATAGGCAATTTTTCTAAACACTTCTTCCCTAAAGGTGTCCGATAAAATGCCGCGAGTTCCAAAAGCTCCTCAGAAGTAAAGTGCTCACAATAAGCCATACCGCTTTGTTTCACCAACCCATCAATATCCAAATCCTCGGCAAACCACTTCTCATATTCCGTAATGTAAGCCTGTGTTTGCTCCTGACTAAGATTTAGCTGTGAGGCACGTTGCGCAACCATCGGTAACATATTACGAAACCCTTGTTCGAGGTTTTCTCTAATGCGACCAGATCGAACAATCTCATCCACAGCTTGCTGCTGAATTTCGCTCGTATCTCCCCAACAATAAAGCGACAGCAAGCATGAAAGTAATAATGTATGTTTCATCATTTTTCCATATCCTAAGATTAAGACTCTAAGGAATCATCCTCACCCGCAATCGACTGACGCATTTCCGTGTCTGCTATTACATTATTGTATTTCGCATAATCCATAACGCCCATATTGCCTTTACGAAAGGCTTCAGCCATAGCCAACGGAATCTCAGCCTCAGCCTCTACTACCTTTGCTCGCATCTCTTGCGTTTTGGCAGCCATTTCCTGCTCATGTGCTACTGCTGCAGCTCTCCTTACTTCTGCTTGAGCTTGTGCAATTTGCTTATCTGCTTCTGCTTGCTCCGCCTGGAGACGCGCTCCAATATTATCTGCCACGTCAACATCTGCAATATCAATAGAGAGAATTGTAAAAGCGGTCGAGGCATCTATACGTTTCTCTAAAACCAACCTCGAAATCGCATCTGGATTCTCTAATACTTCTTTATACGAAGCCGCAGATCCTACAGAGGTCACAATCCCCTCCCCTGTTCTGGCAATAATCGTATCTTCTAAGGCTCCTCCAACAAAGGTTTCTAGATTTGTTCGTACCGTCACCCGAGCTCTTACATTTACCGCGATTCCGTCCTTAGCAACCGCTGTAATTTTATTAATCCCAGCTCCTGGATTTGGGCAATCAATCACCTTTGGATTAATCGAGGTTCTCACGGCCTCTAGAACGGTCTTACCTGTATCTTTAGTCGCAAGATCAATCCCACATGCGCTCTCATAAGTGAGGTCTATACGCGCTTTATTTGCTGCAATTAAGGCCAAAACCACATTGTGGACATCTCCCCCAGCTAAATAATGTGCTTCAAGATCCCCAACAGATAAGTCAAGTCCTGCTTTAACTGCAGTAATACGCTCATTTACGATATGAGTGAAGGGCACTTTACGTAGAGACATCCCTATCAGCGCTCCCCAAGAAACAGAAGCACCAGAAAGAAGAGCTCGCAACCAAGTGTTGAAAAACTTAGCCAAAACAATTACAAAAAAAAGCCCTACTACTAAAGTAGTAACAGTTAAAGCTAAGGTAAAATTGCTATCCATCATTTCTTGCATACTAGAGAGAGATCGCCTGAAAGGCAAGGAGTGATGAATAATTTTGACATTCTGAATCTAGGCGCTTTTCATGTGAATAATGGCTTCTCGGATCATAGGAATTATAGCTGGTAATGGAGTGTATCCCGAAACATTTGCGCGCGCAGCTCGGACAAGTGGTGAGGATATTCAGTTAGTCGCGGCAGCTTTTACTGGTGAGACCAAGCCCGAGTTTACCGAAGAAGTAGATGTCATACAGTGGTTCAAGGTCGGACAATTGGGGAAAATGATAAAATTTTTCGTAGAACAGGGGGTAACCGAAACAATAATGGTAGGTCAGATCTCTCCTAATAATTTATTTAATTTCCGCCCTGATTTGCGAACTATTGCCGTATTGGCTCGGCTAAAGGAGAGAAACGCCGAATCCCTATTTGGCGCAATTGGTGAGGAACTCAGTAAAGAGGGCATGCCTTTGATTTCAGCCATTACCTTCCTAGAAGAAGGGTTAGCCAAAAGTGGGCATATGTATGGACCAAAACTGAAAGACCAAGCTGCTTACGATGCCGAATATGGTTTTAAGATCGCCAAAGAATCTTCGCGTCTAGACATTGGCCAATCTGTCATCGTACGAGAGGGCACTGTCTTAGCGGTTGAAGCCTTTGAAGGCACCAATGCCTGTATTGCTAGGGGAGGAAAGCTCGGGCGGGAAAAGAATGTTACTTTGGCCAAGGTAAGTAAGCCAAATCAAGACTTTCGGTTTGATGTTCCTGTCATTGGTCCTCAAACCATTGAAAAATGTAAGCAATCTGGCGTTAGGCAAATCGCCATTGAGACCGGATGTACACTCATTCTAGATCCTACACGTGTAGCAGAGCTCTGTAATAAACTCAAAATTACTGTTGTAGGTCTATCCTCAGACACAGCTTCATAAGCCTTACTAG
>CAYUKP010000001.1:0-44918 GCA_964445335.1 uncultured Verrucomicrobiales bacterium | reverse complement strand
CATCTGGTCAATACCAAGTGAGAAATTCATTTTTCTACACATGCCCCTCTGAAGAATTTAGAAATCTCTCCATCTCCACGGCAAAAACTTCTTCACTAATCTAAAGAGAGCGAGAAAGGGACTACAAAGAAGGCTCCCTCAAATAAAAACACTATTGACGATCGGATAGAGTATCTAAAACTATTCAATAAACAAACGCCTTGTATATAAGCTTTACTCAAAAGGGGGCAGGGCGACTACACTAAGGTAAGTATCTCCTCTCGGTACGAAACACTTTGAGCTTCGAGGACTTTTTGGGGCATATAATACAGATTGGTCATAATCCGGGTTTAACCCTCGTAAGCAATATTTTGGTACTTGATTCTAAAAGCCACTTACGTCGAAGGTAACATGAGCCTAAAGCCCCGCCACACAAAAAATCATGAGGTTAACAGGACTCCTTCTTTCTTTACTAAATCGCTCCACGGCCACATGATACATCTCAAGCTTTGAGGACTTAAGAAATTTCAAAAAACTTGATAGATGACCATTTCACCTAGAGAGACCGCTCTACAAAGCTGCAACTCTCTAAGAAAACATCGCTCCCCAACTACGGCACCGCATCGGGTCACCCTGTTGAAGAACCTTCAGGTTTTTACGTTTCTGAGCTTTAGTATCTTGCAAGATCTGTTTCGATTTCTTGAGCCCATACATCGATTCCCCCTTTAAGGGAAAAGGTGTTAGGGTATCCTTTAGATCTCAACCATTCTACTGCTCTCAGCGAACGCCCACCATGATGACAGTAGACAACCGCACATTCTTCTTCATCAGCAAATAGCGTTTCTACTTCCATTTCGAAATTTGATAAGGGAACCAGATCCGCTCCCACAATTTTACAAATTTCATATTCGTCAGGCTCACGACAATCAATAAAAACAAAATTATCTTCCTCTGTTTCTAAGAGAGTTGATACCATTGAGGCTGTGAGTTCTTTTGTAGTATTAGGATCTGGAAATGTCATAGGTAAGTCGAAGTGAATGATATTGCGCTTATCGGTTGACAAGTCTTAAATCATGAAATTTTCAGATCTGACTTCTTGGTAATCAAAAGATAAGTATTGAACCCTGACGCTCTGAAGAATAAACAGTTGCTATATAATCTGCTATGAAAACTGCTGACAAAATCTCTCAATATATTCTACCCACCTATGGAAGGTTTCCGATCGAACCATCACACGGAAAAGGCACTGAACTATGGGATGTAGACGGAAAAAGGTATTTAGATTTTTGCACGGGGATTGCAGTTTGCAGCTTAGGGCATGCCCACCCAAAAATTTTATCAACGATCCAAAATCAGGCGGCAAAGCTCATGCATTGCTCTAACCTCTACCATATCCCGTCTCAAGCTGACCTGGCAGAACTAATCGTAGAACAATGTATCAAGATTCCTGGGAAGATGTTTTTTTCAAATTCAGGAGCGGAGGCCAATGACGGCATGATAAAGTTTGCTCGAAAATATGGCAGTGAACACCCTAATGCCAAAGGAGAGTCTAGATTTGAAATTCTCACCTTTAACATGTCCTTTCATGGTCGCACCATTGGTGCAATGTCTGCTACGGGGCAGGACAAAATCAAACAAGGTTTTGCGCCCATCCTGAGTGGATTCTCTCATTTGCCCTTTAATGACAGTGAAGCCTTAGAAAAAGCCGTTGGAGACCGCACAGTTGCCATCATGTTAGAACCACTCCAAGGAGAAGGTGGAATTCACCCGGCATCTATTGAATTCCTTAAGACTATCGAACGGCTCTGCAAACAGCATAACCTTCTCCTCCTCTTGGATGAAGTCCAATGTGGGTTCGGTAGAACAGGTGAACTCATGGGATGGAGATCGTTCTATCCAGAGTTACAACCTGACTCGATCTCTTGGGCTAAAGGAATGGGAGGCGGCTTCCCCATTGGAGGGTTTTGGATATCAGACCGTGAAGTAGGTGCATCCCAAAGTGCACTCTCTACCATCTTGGGACCAGGGTCACATGGATCTACCTATGGAGGCAACCCCTTAGCCTCATCGGTTTCCCTTTCGGTGATCTCAACGATCATCGAGGAAAACCTCCTAGAAAATGTCAATGAGCGCTCAGAGCAAATCAAAGCTGAAATTTCCTCATGGAATCACCCTTGTATTCAAGAGGTGCGTGGTACAGGTCTACTCCTTGGTATTGCGCTCGTTGAGGATGCCTTAAACCTCCCAGAAGGCACAACGGCTTCCATACACCTCTGTAATACAATGGCCGAACTCGGTCTATTAGTACCTCCAGCAGGATCTAATGTCGTAAGGTTACTTCCTCCTCTCAATGTAACTGCTGATGAAGTCTCTGAAGCTCTTACATTATTCAAACAAGCTTTAGACGATGCCTCTAAAGGATAACTTATAATATTCTCATGATTATTACTAGGGATCTTGAAACTCTGGCTACTCTCAAACAACCCGTTCACTTAGCGATGGGGGTCTTTGACGGGGTACATGTCGGACATAAGCGTGTTATTTCTGAAGCTGTTACCGCGGCTAAAAACACAGGCCATCTCAGTGGCGTTCTCACATTTGATCCATTCCCTATCCAAATTGTCGCACCTAATCGTGCTCCTCAAAAAATTCTCGCCTCAATGGCTCACAAGGAGGCTCTGCTGGAAAGATTAGGGGTTGACCTTCTCTACATCATTCCCTTTGACGAATCTTTCGCGACCTTATCAGCTGAAGCATTTCTCGATACTTTGCGCTCTACTGGGAATTTAGCTCACATTTCAGTAGGAGAAGACTGGAAGTTCGGGAAAGGTCGTGAGGGTTCCTTACCCTTTCTTCAGACGTATTGCACGCAACATAATATCATCCTGACTGCTACTCCTCCGGTGATAAACCATGGAGAACGCATCAGTAGTACTCGCATTAGACAAGCCGTTAGAGACGGTAACTTAAGTGCAGCGACACAAATGCTTGGCAGACCATATGAACTCTTTGGTACGGTAGTAAAAGGCGCACAAATCGGTCGAACTCTCGGCTTCCCTACAGCCAATATCGACACAACCAATGAGCTCCTCCCTCCCAATGGAGTATATGTTGTTCAAGCTCAGTGGAACAACCGCTCGGAAACAGGTGTCGCCAACCTAGGTGTCCGCCCCACAATTGGAGGGTCACTACAGCAAACCTTTGAGGTTCACTTACTAAACTTTAATGAAGAAATCTATGGTGAAGAATTACAAGTTTCCTTTGGCCAAAGAATTAGAGGAGAGCAAAAGTTTGCCAACTTAGAGGCCCTAAAAGACCAGATTTCAAAGGACTGCCAGTGTGCTGAAACACTTGTGCAGACTGGTAAGGCTTGGTATCATTCCGTTTAATTTATGGATACACACCCTCCCTCAGACATCATCCCTGCAGAACTCCTCTTAGGAGCCTATCTCGATGGAGTGTTTCCGATGGCTGACAAAGGAGAAATTTTATGGTTTGATCCAGAATTCAGAGGTGTAATCCCTCTGGATTCGAGGTTCAAAGTAAACCATGGTTTGAAAAAGGCTCTCCGCAAACAATCTTACGAAATAAAATTTGATACCGCATTTGAGGAAGTCATGCGAGGCTGTGCCGAACGAAAAGAAACCTGGATAGATGAGCGCATCATCAAAAGCTATTGTAACCTCTACGAACTTGGGTTTGCCCACTCTGTCGAATACTGGGATCAAGATGGTTTACAAGGAGGTCTCTATGGGGTGCAAATCGAGCAAGCCTTCTTTGGAGAGTCGATGTTTAGTCGAAAACCTAATGCGAGTAAAATCGCCCTCGTTTCCTTAGTAGAACATCTGCGCTCTATAGGTGCTCTCTTACTCGATACTCAGTGGATTACAGAACACCTCAAAACATTTGGAGCCTATGAATGCCCAAGGTCGGAATACTTAGAACTCCTACATCAGGCAACACGTTCTCTACGCTAGCCTTACAGCCCCCTTTGTATTTACACGAGAGACATAGACCTCAATCTCCTGAGAATCAAAAGCTTTGGCAACATTATGTGCGGAAACTTGTCCATGAGACAAGGCATAAAGGCTCGGGCCAGAACCAGAAATCCCAAACGCCAAAGCTCCTGCTTCCATTGCTTTCTGTCGACTTGCTTCAAAAGATGAAATAAGCGGCTGGCGTGTAGGCTCTGCAATCCGGTCAACCATCGCTCTACTCATCAAAGTAAAGTCTTTCTCATAGAGCGCAGAGACAAATGAAGCCAAATTCGCAGCTTGTGTCGTGGCAATATTTGTAGGCACCTCTTTGGGCACTCGCTCCCGTGCTTCCGCCGTTAAAATCTCAATTGATGGATCATAGAGAACCGTAAGCCACAAATCCTCTGGTACAGGCAGATTCAAAACATCAAAGGAATTATTATCCCTGACGAGACAGATCCCCCCTAGTAAGCAGGGGGCAACATTGTCTGCATGCCACGCCTTGCTCGCATACTCTTCTCCGTGCATCGCGGCCTCAAGCAAGTCGCGCCTCTCCAAAGGTGCCCCTAAAAGCTCATTCATAGCAAAAGCTCCAGCAACTGCACTCGCTGCACTCGACCCCAAACCACTCCCGAAAGGCATTTTCTTATGAATCTCCATTTCAAATGAGCCTCCAATACCTAATCGGTCTAAAACCTTTTGAGCTGCAATTCCTGCGGTATTTTTGGCAGCCTCCTGTGGTAACAACCCATCATCGCCTGTAATTTGAGTGATGACAATCCCTTCTGTACCCTCACCTTCTCGCACAACAACCTCATCCCCTGGCCCGTCTATTGCTAATCCTAAGACATCGTAACCACAACCAAGGTTTGCCAAAGTCGCTGGGGCAAAAACCCTTACATTTCTCTGTTCCTGCAGTTCTCTTCTATTGTTTCCTCAATGCTTTCCAATAGTCAAATTCCTATAGATAAAAGCTGAAATTTTATTGGATCATCACTCCTTTCTCATTACATCACTTTGACATGGCTCTTCTCTCCGCAACCCAGCTCAAAATGTATTACCCCATTGTTGGGGGCGTTTTCAAAAGAAATATTGGCTCAGTCAAAGCTCTGGATGGCGTATCTCTAGAAATCTCTGCCGGAGAAACCCTAGGTCTTGTTGGGGAATCAGGATGCGGAAAGTCTACTCTAGGAAAATGCCTTATTAGGCTCTTAAAGCCTACATCTGGCTCTATTCAGTTCAACACTCATGATATAACCAACCTGAGAGAAAGCAAATTGCGCCCCTTACGCAAAGATATTCAAATGGTCTTCCAAGACCCAGCCGAATCTCTCAATCCTAAAATGACCGTATCAGAGCTTTTACAAGAACCCTTACGTATTCATAAATTGGCCAAGTCAAGTGAGCGCCACAAAAAGGTAAAAGGCCTGTTAAACAAAGTGGGGCTAGCCCAGTCTGCGGCCTCGAAATACCCCTTTGAATTCTCAGGAGGTCAACGCCAACGTATCGGAATTGCACGTGCTTTGGCCGTTCAACCAAAGCTCCTCATTCTAGACGAACCAGTCTCAGCTCTCGATGTCTCAGTCCAAGCTCAAGTTCTCAACCTCTTAATGGATCTCCAAAGAGAGTTCCAACTCAGTTACCTATTCATTGCTCATGACTTATCTGTAGTGAAGCATGTCAGTGACAGAGTTGCTGTCATGTATCTAGGAAAGATTGTAGAAGAAGCCCCTGCTGACATTCTCTATTCTAAAGCAAAACACGCCTACACCAAAGCCTTGATTTCATCTATCCCAGCCCGCTCGCCTTCTCTCAAAACAAAACGCACCATTATTCCCGGAGACGTCCCCTCTCCTATCAGCCCCCCAGAAGGAAGTGCCTTTGGGTACCGTATCCAACATCCTAAATACGACGAAACTATTGGGCTAGATCTCACCCCTGTTTCTCTGACTCCTCATCACAAAATAGCTCCAGACCCTTGTTGTGTTGAGAACCTTGACCAACTCTTAGAAAAAAAATAATTTTTCCTATAGTTTTCTCTTGCATTATTATTTTTTTAGGTTAGCTTCCAAACACCGAAAGGAGCGCGGATAGCTCAGCGGTAGAGCAGTTGGCTTTTAACCAATTGGTCCTGGGTTCAAATCCCAGTCCGCGTACCATTTTTTTCAAATTCACAATTTTGTGAAAAATAATACGCATTAAGTATTTGTAAACAGCTTGTATAGGAGATATTGCAACTGTTATGAATCGTATTGAGACGACATTTGCGAACTTAAAGAAGAAAGGTGAAAAGGCTTTTATTTCATACGTCTGCGCTGGAGACCCTAGTTTTGATATTTCCCTAGAAGTAATTAAAGGACTGGCCAATAGTGGAGCAGACATAATAGAATTAGGAGTTCCCTTTTCAGACCCTCTTGCTGATGGAATAGTTAACCAAATGGCTGCAAGCCGCGCTCTGGAAGCAGGGATGAGCACCCCAAGAGTTTTAGACCTTGTCAGAGAGTTCCGTAAAACACACGATACACCTATCGTTCTCTTTACCTATCTTAACCCAATCTTCGCTTACGGCTACCAACAATTCATTAAGGACGCACAATCTGCTGGAGTTGATGGGGTGCTTATTTTGGATCTCCCCCCCGAAGAAGCGGCACAAAATCAAGATTTAACTATAGATTCAGGGCTGTGCCATATTACACTCATTGCACCTACAACTCCTGAAGACCGAGTCAAATTACTAGCCGAAAGCAGTAGCGGATTTATCTACGCCCTCTCACGCACAGGAGTCACAGGAGCTAATGTTGAACCATCCAAGGCCATAGGCTCCACAATCTCGAAGATCCAAAGCTATACTAACGTCCCTGTCTGTGTTGGTTTTGGCATCTCCACAGCGGACCATGCCAGAGAACAAGCACAACACGCAGACGGCGTCATTGTAGGATCAGCTATCGTAAAGCAAATCGAAAAAAATCCTAACAACGCGGTCAACGCCGTCCTAGAATTTGCCAAACCTCTCATAGCTGCGGTTAAATAACCCTCTCTTCAGCCCCCTCTTAGAGCCCCCCGGTGACCTCACCTCTCATAACAAATATTTACACTTACGGGATTACATATCGTCTCCCGTTTATGAATCCGAGCAGGAAGAATACGATAATAAATAAAGATCTTCATTCTCCCCCCTTTCCACATCCTTCTGAGCTCACAGAAGACCTCACCATAAAAAACGAACATGCCATCTTCATCACGGTTTAAAAATGAGTGCCCTTATTTACCCAAAGTTGGTAAGGTATATAAAGCCTCTGCCTTGATAGATCATAAGGCCACCATCAAAGGTGAAGCTCTTTTACATTACAGATTATGTTATGCCCAATCATGTTTGAATGGAGAAAAACCAGCCCAAGCGATTTTACAATTAAATCACGCTTTGGCTTTACCCTTAAGGCAGAACGCTTTTTCCAGAGCCGGGGTGTTAGTAAAACAAAACCCTTATTATGCCTTAAAGTGGATCTTAGAAACACACCAAACAAGAGATGGTTTTATGGGGAACCCTGTCCGTCACTTTCAGCATTTAGCGACGAGAATGCCAGCAGGACGACCCCTTGGGCATTTGCGAGTCCAAAGAGCATGGGTATGTTATTGGCTCTCTAAAAAGCTCTTACCAGAGAACATTTATCCATCTGACAAAAGACAAATTAAGCAAGAGACGCTAGCGATCCCAAGCTTAAACGAAACTTTATCCTGTGCACCATTAAATGAGCATGACGCAGAGATACAGGTCATCACAAATCTTTTTCAGAGTTCTACATGAAACAATAAAGCAACCTATTCTTATTTCGTTTTCACAATTTATAACCTCACCTAATATATAAAAATAAACCCACCTAACTACCTATGAAAAAAATCATTCTCACTTTGGGCATTATATCTATAGGTCTCTTCCTATTTTTTGCTTTAAACTCTAGTCCTGAACCTATCTCCCAAGCCACCTCTCAGACGACACCTTCTACTAAAAAAAGACTATCCGCAACATCACAGGCAAGCTATGGAATCAGCCCTGAACATGTTTACATAGGTGAGACCCCTTATCCTTCAAGCTTCGATTTTTCACCAGATAACGCGCAACTTAGAAACGATCCCAAAATTGATCCTATTCCTGACGCAGAAATCCTGAAAGAGAAAGGCCACCCTGAATCCATGTATATTAGCGCGGTGGCAAACCTTCTACAGCGTTACAATGACATTGTCAAAGGAGGGCTTCCTGTAGGCTTGAATATTGAAGTCACAAACGCCCTCCTAGGAAAAAACCCTAAACGCATTGCTCTAATCGAATCAAGTCACCCAAGTATCAGCCCTGAGGGGGAACTGATGGATCAATGGAAAACACCATATGCCTTTCATGCTGAGTCCCTCAAAAGAGTCACGATCCGTTCGGCAGGACCTGACAAAGTCATGTATACAGAAGATGACATTGTCAGTAACCCTCCGTCTAACCAAGCACCCTAAGCCCTTGCCAAATAGCCTCTACATTATGAGCGCGAACGATACAGCAAGGTAACTGAGTCAAAAATGGAACACATGCCAGTGTTCCTGCATCTCTATGCAATGGATCCTCTCTACCTAACGTTTCTCCTATGAAGTTTTTTCGAGATAAAGGCATTAAAACCCCTGTACCATATGAGGCAAAAAGCTGTGCGCTTTGAATCAACTTCAAACTATCATCGGTTTGCTTCGCAAAATCTAACCCTGGATCTAAAATAATACGCTCCTTGGGAACCCCCGCAGCATGCGCCTGATGCAAAGCCTGCTCAAAAAAGGAAGAAACCGAGGCACAAATATCATCCCATGTCACATGACTGTGATCCTGCTTGGGAAGCCCGATCGAATGCATAATAAGCAAAGATGCATTTGATGCCGCGACTAACTTCAATGTCCGAGAGTCCGCGAGCGCACTCATATCATTTACTAAACCAATACTCTCTCGATAAGGGGAGTCCATTAGCGCCTGAAGAACCTCCACACGCCACGTATTAATAGACAGAACCGGAGGCCACACCTGCACAGAGTCTTTGGGTTTAGTCTGCTGAATTATTTTCTCCCAGCCCTCTAAAACCGAAAACAGTCGTCGCACCTCTTCATCGACCGAAACCGCCTCGCGGTTTGTCCTCGCACTCTCTGCCCCGAGGTCAATAAAGTCTGCACCTTGGGCGACCTTATGCCTGATTTGTAACGAAAGCTCTTGAACATCCAATGAACCATCTCCTGAGAACGAATCATCATTAATGTTTACTATTCCCATAATTAGAGGCCTCAGAGGCTTAACTAATGTCCGATCGCCAAATATATAAGTCTCACTCATTAATTTGATTTAATACAAAGTTTGCTATTGTTTGCGCAGCATTAGGTTTAGCTATTTTTTTCATATTTTTCTTCTGCACTCTCCAGAGAGCTCCATCATGAGCCAAAAAGTTTTTGATAGCTTGCCCAAGAATATTAGGTCCATCAACATACTCCCCACATTCACTTGCTCGTAAAAGCGCCAAATTTCCCTCTTCTTGCCCAGGAACAACATGATGCACAAGCATAGGACAATTAGCTGCGATAGCCTCATGTACAGTTGCTCCCCCAGCCTTCCCCACAAGAATATGGTGAGTTGATAGGAGCTCTGGAACTTTCTTAGTCCATCCAATAAGCCGAATCCTATTAGGGTAGGCCACTCGCATCTCTTGCGCTCTGCGATATAAGCTTCTCACATTACGCCCGAGAACAATAGTCAATGTCACTCGTGGATCGGCTGAGAGAATCGCATGAACAGACTGTTTAAAATGAGGCCGCCGAGCAGTAGGGAAATATAAGACTTTAAAAGGCTCTACTGGACTCTCCTCAGACATCGGTTCCAATTCCGCAAACCGAGGATGAATTGGGAATCCAAACTCATGCACCACATTTGGAGGTAACCCAAACTTTATTAACTTCTGCCGAGTAAAGGTATCTGTAACAAACCAATGATCACATGGTGCCTTAAACCAGGCCGCATTGATTTCAATCGAGTCCGTAACCACAGTAAATACTGGCACACGCCTACCCTGTCGTTGGACATAGCGCTCCATAAAATATGGGTAAATAAAATATGTTGTCAGGAGAGCCTCGGCTTCTTTTTCCTCAATCAAACTTCCCATACAAGCCCTAACCTTCTTCATCAAAGGCACACGCTCTTTGGTAAAATCTTGTCTATCACAAGAATTATAAATTCCCTTCCACAAATGAGGGCTATACGTTGTGATCCGACGGTATGTGGTTTTCAAACGCTGATTAATACGAGGAGCTGCGATCTCACAAGGATCAACGATTTGAGCAATATCATCTGCACCCAATACATCTTTGAGCCCCTTGGCCGCACTGTTATGACCCTCCCCAAATCCCGCAGTTGCAATAAGAATTCGGGTGTTGTCTGATTGTTGATCCACAATCCTACCTTTTACAAAGGTTTCTTACAACTCGTCAATGGTTTAGAAATTTCGATACACAAAAAAAGTTAGCCCTTAGGCTAACTTTCCATACTTTTATAAGATAAACTCTCTAAATATTTTAGTCTGTATAAGCTGGAGAACCATGCTCCGCAATATCCAAACCTTCAATTTCTTCCTTCTCGTCAACTCTGATACCAAAGGTGGCCTTTCCGACAAGAGAGAGAGCAAGAGAAATTACGAAAGCAAATGCGCCAACTGCCAAAACTCCAGTAAGTTGTCCAACAACTGTATAACCAGAATCTGTGGTATCAAATAAAGCACAAGCCAAAATTCCCCAAACGCCACAAACACCGTGGACAGAAACAGCTCCCACCGGATCGTCAATCTTGATTTTGTCAAAGAAGAGAACAGAAACAACAACTAAGAGACCGCCTATAAATCCAATAATCAAAGACCCCGTAGCAGAAACAATATCTGCATTTGCTGTAATAGCAACAAGTCCCGCTAAGAACCCGTTAAGAGCCATTGAAAGATCTGGCTTCTTCATAATAATGAATGATGCAACCATTGCTCCAAGCGATCCTGCACACGCTGCGAGAGTGGTCGTTGTGAAGACTAATCCTAAAGGTCCTGGGTTTGCAGACAAGACAGACCCACCATTGAAACCAAACCATCCAAAGAACAGAAGAAAAACACCAACCGCAGCTAGAGGGAGACTATGTGGTAAAATCGGTTTTACACCATCTTTTGTATACTTACCTTTACGTGGCCCTAAAACCAATACAGCCGCAAGCGCAGCAAATCCACCAAAGGCGTGAACTACCGCTGAACCAGCAAAGTCCTTAAATCCATTACCACCATTGAGGTTAGACATCCAACCTCCACCCCAGTGCCAAGAACCAACCATTGGGTAGAAAAGACCAACCAAAATAACACTATAAATCATAAACGACCCAAGCTTCACACGCTCTGCTACTGCTCCAGAAACAATCGTAGCAGCCGTTGCCGCAAACATCGCTTGGAAGATAAAATCTCCATACCCTGTCATACAAAGATCTAAACCACCGTAACCAAAGGTTCCGCCACCATCAGCGTTAAGATCCCCAATTGGCTTACCAAGAGCCCAAACACCTTCCAACAACCAATTATCTCCAGGGTAATGAGAAACAAATCCCCACAAAGCATAGGAAACAACCCCAATCGCAACGATAAAACAGTTTTTGAAAAGAATATTCACTACATTTTTCTTTCTACACAACCCCGACTCTAGCGTTGCAAACCCTAAGTGCATGATAAAAACCAATGCTGCTGAGATACACGTCCAAAGCATAGAAATCGTAAAGAAATCAAACGCATAAGCGTGCTCTCCTTGCTCAGCAACCAACGCATCATATGCAACACGCTTTTCATCACCGTGGGCTGTCAACCCTAGGCCTAATAGTATAACAATTAAAGTAATAATATGTTTCATAATAATATGTGACAACTTTTGTAGAAGCAATATCCATGCCAAAACCTACGAACTACAAATAAAATACCAAGCGGTATGGAAGGGCTCGAAACAAGCTGATGAAGCAGAATGTACACTCTCCCCATCCTTTTCATAACTCGTTCTCTACAAAGAGAAAAGGCGTAGCAATATGCTACACCTTACTTTATCTCCAAAATAAAAAGATCTATGGAATCTATGGCCTTTTCCTAAGAAGTAGAGGTCTCTACCTCTTCTACCTCAGAACTTGTAAAGGTCAGCTTACCCGAGTCTTCGTCAAAACCAACGGTCACAAGGTCACCAGGTTTGATGTCAGACCTCAAGAGAGATTCTGCAAGAGAGTCCTCTAAATAACGCTCAACTGCTCGTCTCATTGGTCGGGCTCCGTAATCAGGATCATACCCCTTCTCAATGATAAAGTCTTTGGCCGCATCTTCCAGCATAAGAGTAATATTCTTTTGGCGGAGGCGCTCTGCAAGCTTGCTAATTTCTAAGGTCACAATAGATCTAAGATTCTCTTTCTCAAGAACTCTAAAGACAACGAGATCATCTAGCCTATTAAGAAACTCAGGCTTAAAGTGATTCTTAGACTCTTCTAAGATTTTAGCCTTCATCGTTTCATAATCGGCACCATCTTCCGCGGACTCAATCGCATTAAACCCTAATGCACCTTGTCTCTTAATCGTAGAAGCTCCGACATTAGAGGTAATAATGATGATCGTATTGCGGAAATCAATCTTACGCCCTTGTGAGTCTGTAATCATTCCTTCCTCTAAGACCTGCAACATAAGGTTCATTATGTCTGGGTGCGCCTTCTCAATTTCGTCAAATAACACTACGGAATAAGGACGTCGCCTAACTTGTTCAGAAAGTTGCCCCCCTTCATCATGCCCAACATACCCAGGAGGAGATCCAATCAATCGACTAGAGGTAAACTTCTCTCCATATTCTGACATATCAATTTGAATCAGAGCATCTGGATCGCCAAACATAAAGTCCGCTAAGTTACGTGCTAAATACGTTTTACCAACTCCTGTAGGCCCTAAGAATAAGAATGATCCTATCGGACGACGAGGATCCTTTAAGTCTGCACGAGAACGACGTAATGCCTTTGAGATAGCTATTACCGCATCATCTTGCCCTACTACTTTGGTTTGCAGAGTCGCCTCCATATTTAGAAGCTTTTGCGCTTCTTTTTCTTCCATGCGACTTAAAGGAACACCTGTCCACTTAGAAATCACGGACATAATATCATCATCTGATATATCTACCAAGACCTCTTCGCTTGAGACTTTCCAATTTTCAATAGTCGTTTCAAGGGTCTCCTTTGCTCGCTTTTCATCATCTCTTAGTGAGGCTGCTGATTCAAAGTCTTGAGCTTCTACAGCCTCTCTCTTTTTCTCATTAATCTCCTCGATCTCTTGTTCAATCTTCTTAATCTCAGGAGGTCGCGTGAGAGTCTTGATACGTGCGCGCGACCCAGCCTCATCTAAGACGTCAATCGCCTTATCTGGTAAATATCTGGTCGTAAGGTAACGGGAAGTCAAGCGCACGGATGCTTCCAAGGCTTCGTCTGAATACTTGACCTTGTGGTGCGTTTCGTACTTTTCCCTTAATCCTTTTAAGATTAAGACCGTATCTTCGTGAGAAGGCTCTTCAACCTTCACTTGTTGGAACCTCCTCTCAAGAGCAGAATCCTTCTCAATAAACTTTCGGTATTCTGCTAGAGTTGTCGCTCCAACACACTGTAGTTGTCCTCGACTCAAGGCTGGTTTAATAATATTAGAAGCATCCATTGCGCCTTCAGCAGATCCAGCCCCAACAATAGTATGAAGCTCATCAATGAAGAGGATCACATCTCCTACCTTTTGAATTTCGTCCATTACAGCCTTGAGGCGCTCTTCAAACTGCCCCCTATACTTGGTACCAGCAACCATTAGAGCGAGATCAAGCGTTACAACTCTCTTTCCTCTTAAAATCTCAGGAATATTTCCTAAAATAATCTCTTGTGCTAGCCCCTCTGCAATAGCTGTCTTTCCAACTCCAGCCTCTCCTACGAGAACAGGATTGTTTTTTGTCCGACGACAGAGAATCTGAATGACACGCTCAGTTTCAGCCTCACGTCCGATCACGGGATCAAGCTTATTGTCTTTAGCAAGCTTAGTTAAATCCCTACCAAATGCTTGCAAAGCCGGCGTCTTAGCTCTTGAAGAAGACTCCTCACCTTCTTCAATCTCTCCATTTGTTGCCATTTCGCCATCACTTTCTTCAACACCTGTAAAGTTCGGGTCTATTTCTGCCAAAATCTCATTTCGAGTTCGCTGAATATCAATCCCTAAAGAATTCAAAACTTTTGCAGCAACCCCTTCGCCTTCACGTAATAGTCCAAGCAAAATATGCTCTGTACCTACATAAGAATGATTTAAAGATTTAGCTTCTTTATTAGAATACGACAGGACTTTTTTCACTCGGGGCGTATATGGAATATTCGTCGTCGTTTTACTCTCAGGCCCCGTTCCTACTTGCTTCTCGACCTCTTCTCTAACAGATTCTAGATCAAGCCCCATTTTCTCAAGTACACTAACGGCAACCCCTTGACCAAGCTTAATTAATCCGAGTAAAACATGTTCTGTCCCTACATAATTGTGGTTAAACCGGTCAGCCTCCTTACGAGACAAGGCTAAAACCTGTTGTGCTCTTGGTGTAAAATTGTTCATATTTGTTTTTAAGATAGGAGATTCACTAAATCTCCCTTTTGTAATATTATCTCTTCTATATAGTATCAGGCGGAATTAAACTTTGTAAATGGGAAGTAACGATTTTTGCGCGAATTTTATCACGCTCACCTACTCCAACCTTCTCCCCTGCATGAAGTTGTAAATGCGCAGGCTGAGACTTCGTAACCAACTCCTCACAAAGCTTCTTAACCTCTGGCTCAAAAACTTGCAAATCAGCCCCCAAACGAATCAACGAAAGAAGATCTAAAGTCTCTTGTGAAGAAATAACATGCGCATGCTTCAATACCCCATACGCTCGACCTAGCTTATCATTTAAGAAAACAGCATCGTGAGCTAGCATCTTATTTCTGGCATTCATCTCAGCCGTTACCACTTGTTTGACATTTCGCTCCAAACGCTGAATAATCTCCAACTCACTTTCACCTAAAGTCGACTGATTAGATATCTGATATAGATGACCTAAACAGTCAGTCCCTTCTCCATAAAAGCCTCGAACGGCATATCCCAGTCGAGTCATTGCATTTATCACAGGTTTCATCTGTCCCTTAAGAGTTAAGGCTGGAAGGTGTAACATAACGGAAGCCCTCATGCCTGTCCCAACATTAGTTGGACAAGACGTAAGGAATCCCATCGTTTCATCAAAGGCATATGTTAACCTTTCACTAATAACATCATCAACCTCGCTTAAATGCTTATAAGCTTTCTTAAGGTTTAACCCCGGAAAAATCGCCTGTAATCTAAAGTGATCCTCCTCATTTAGCATAAGGGAAATCGTCTTATCTCTATTGACAAGTACCCCGCACCCTTCTGAACGCGCTGCAAATGGACGACTCATCAAATGCTGCTCAACTAAAACCTGCTTTTCGACAGCATCTAGCTCCACCAACTCTGTCTTATAACTCGCTTCAGTAATATCCAGACCTTTCAGAGCTTCGGTCATCACTACATACGCCTCTTTACGCTCTTGTTGGGTAGCCCATCCAGGAAAGGTGGTATCCGCAATATTTCTCGCGAAACGAATTCGACTCGAAACCACACATCCGTATTTGGCAGAGTTAACGGCCTTTGGTTTGATCGCTACTAGACTTTCAAAGTTCATATCTTTGCAATTTGAGTATCAAGTGATACAATAAGATCTCTCATACGAGCAGCCTCTTCGAACTCCTCACTCGCAATAGCTGCTTGAAGTTTTTGTTCTAAAGCCTCTCTTCTTTCCTTCAAAGTTTCTAGCGTCATCGGAATGTCAATTTGCTTACCTTTATGCTCAACTCCATTATGACTCTTGACTATACGATCTTGAATCTCAGACTTAAAAGTTTGATAACATTTAGGGCAACCTAAACGCCCGGTCTTTTGTAAAACCTCCAAGGTTAAGCCACATATACATGTTTTAGAGAGGTTAGGGGATTCTTTCACTGAATTCATCTCGTTTTCTTCCGCCACAATATCACCTTCTCCCAAGATCTCCGTCAAACCTTTCTTTACGATTAAACTCTGATCTTTCGAACACTCCTCACACAGGCAAATGTTTTCAACATCTCCACCTACTGCATGCGTAATAAAGATAATAGCTATATTATTACAAAAGTCACAGGTCATACGATATTCTATAACAAATTTCGTATTAAGACGACAAATTACTTCATAAATTTACAATTCTTAACAATCTCATTCCGATCAATACTACACACCTATTAACAATAAGGAAAAATAAATACTAAAAGTTTAAATAATTCTGAACGCCTTTAATATTTCTTGTGTCTATATTAATGATGACAGATTTAACACACGCTACACAAGAGCCTCATACAAATGAATCAGATGTTGAAAGACTTGCTGATTTCATCCTCTTCACTCAGCGTTCTTGTATTTTAAACCTCTCCACTCAACTCAACCAAGAAAAACTCTCGTTCCCTCAGTTTTTCTTACTTGCCTACCTCTCTAGTGAAGAATTTTTAGCAATGTCAGACATTGCTAATAAAATGGGTCATTCCACTGCTGCCGCTACAGGCCTTGTTGATCGTTTAGAAAGATTAGAATTTGTGGAACGTAGACAAGCTTTCGAAGACCGTAGAAAGATCATGGTTCGCATTACAGAAAACGGATTAAATATGGTAGAAAAAATGAGAAAAGAAATTGCACTAAGTATTTCCAATATTATGTCCGCGGCTGATTCCGAAGAAGTTGAAACCGTAGAAAGTGCAAAACAAGTTCTCGATAGAAGACTCTAAAAACACTCGCACCAACGCCATGAGCGCTCATGACTTTCTATCACCATTAACAACTCACAACTTTCGAGCCAGTTGGGTAGGTAGAGTAGCAGATGTCCCAGTAAAGGTTGAGCGTAACATCGCAGTCAACAATTTACTACCATACCACCTTCGAGCGGTAGATAAAATGGGAGGCTCTGAAAAGTTTTTTTGGAGGTGTGAGCAGACACACGGCACAAATGTTGGCCTCGTCAAAGGAGCATCGCATGGAAACATCCTACCTGATGCTGATGCCCTTATTACAAATGACCCTCGAATTACTTTGGGAATCTATGTGGCGGATTGTGCCGCAATCTACATTGCAGACCCGAAAAATCAAGCTATCGGATTGGTTCACTCTGGCAGAGTTGGATCAGAACAAAATATTTTAGGCGAGACTCTCACTGCGCTCGCTGAATCTTTCGGGAGCTCCCCTAATGATTTAATCATCACTGTAGCTCCTTGTATTCGCCCCCCTAACTACGAGGTTGACTTCGCAAGCCTCATCCGAAATCAAGCCTTAGAAAATGATGTGCTAGAAGCTAACTATCATGATTGTGGTATTTGTACAACTTCCAATCCCGAACTCTACTACTCTTACCGTAAGGAACAAGGGAAAACAGGCCGAATGCTCGCACTAATGGCCTGCGGGAAGACATAAAAATTCCCACGTTTATGCAGAAATAAGACAGCGTCTCTTAAAAAACACTGTCTTATCTTACATTAAAAAATCCAAAGTGCTTTTTCACACTTTGGAAATAGTTGATAACCTTTTTATAAGAAGCTTGGGATTACATCATCCAATGCTGCGAGAAGCTCGGCCTGGGTCTCGATTGTCTCATTCCCCATATTAGAAATCCTGAAGGTAGTCCCCTTAATTTTTCCATAACCACCATTGATCAAGAAATTATGCTTCTCACGCACAGCTTTTACAAACCCCGGAACATCTATTTCTTTATTGTTTTGGACACAAGTCAACGTCTTAGACTGATACCCCTCCGGGGCTAAGTTCACAAACCCGTGCTTTGCTACCCACTCATGTGTTAACGCATTCGTTGCTTCATGACGAGCATAACGAGCCTCTAAGCCCTCAGCCAACATAAAATCTACCCTTTCCTTCAAGCCATAAATATGTGGAATAGCTGGCGTGGAAGGCGTATTGTTTTTTTTGTGATTTTTCTCAAACTCGTGAAAGTCAAAGTAATACCCTCGGTCTGTTAATTGCTTTGACCTCTCTAAAGCCGCCTCACTCACAATCAAAAGCGACAATCCCGGAGGTAAGGCCAAAGCCTTTTGAACGCCACACAAAAGAACATCTATCCCTAATTCATCAAAGGCCGTTGGAACTGCAGAGAAACTAGACACAGTATCGACAACAATCATAATGTCGTCAAACTCACGGATTGCACTCACAATCTCTGCCAAAGGGTTAAGTACACCTGTCGAAGTCTCATTATGAACCAACGTCACCGTATCAAATCCGCCCTCAGAAAGCTTCTCGCGCACCAAGTCTGGTGTAATGGGCTGCCCCCACTCTACTTGTACTTTTTCTGCCTCTTTACCACAACGTAAGGCTACATCATACCATTTGTCAGAAAATGCTCCACAACACAGATTAAGAACTTTCTTCTGTGTCAAATTTCTCAACGCCCCTTCCATCGCACCCCAAGCGGAGGAGGTATTAAGAAAAACTGGTCGAGAGGTCTGTGCTATTTGCTGAAGACCTGGCTGAACTGAAGCGTATAACTCTTCGAAGTCTTTTCCACGATGCCCAATAGTCGGGCCACACATGGCGTCATACGTTTCCTTAGCAACATCTACAGGTCCAGGTGAAAAAAGTTTAGGCTTTAAACTCATAATTAGTACCGAGATTTTGCGTATTATTTCTTTTGTGTCGAGGGTGATTTTGTCTTTTTTCAAACCTTGTTCGCCTGATTAATTCCTCTCAAACCACCAAACTCAACACATTCACAGGACTCCAAAGTTTACAAATCTACCCATTTAAAAGACTACTCTAATGAACAGATGATGAATAGAGCTTTTCAAAAACAAATAAAACATTAAAAAAATTAATACAAAAAAGAAAAACCATTAATCAATTAAAATTAAATATATAGACAATCACACATTTAATTGGTTTACACAAAACACCCAAATTAAAAAATTTCGGTAATATACTACTAAAAAATTATGGCTAAATACAAATTAGATTACATCTGGCTCGATGGTTACTCACCAGTTCAGAACCTACGTACCAAATGTCAAATCAAAGAATATGATTCCTTCCCATCTGTAGAAGACCTTCCTGATTGGGGATTTGATGGTTCTTCTACTAAGCAAGCTGAAGGTGGAGATTCAGATTGTGTATTAAAACCAGTAGCAGTATATCCTGACATCGAAAACGAATTTGGCGTATTAGTTCTTTGTGAAGTCTACAATGCAGACGGAACACCACACGCTTCAAACGCTAGAGCAACCATCATTGATGACGAAGGAACATGGTTTGGGTTTGAACAAGAATATTTCCTCATGGAAGACGGCGCACCTTACGGATTCCCTAAAGATGGATTCCCTGCTCCACAAGGGGAGTATTACTGTGGTGTTGGATTCAAAAACACAGGCTCTATTGCTAGAACACTTGTTGAAGAGCACCTTTATGCATGTCTCCACGCTGGAATCAACCACGAGGGAATCAATGCTGAAGTTGCTAAAGGGCAGTGGGAGTTCCAAGTCTTTGGTAAAGGATCCAAGAAAGCTGCTGACGATATCTGGATGGCTCGCTTCCTACTCCTCAGAATCGCTGAGAAATATGAATTAGACATCGAATGGCACTGTAAGCCTGTCGAAGGTGACTGGAACGGTTCAGGAATGCACTGCAACTTCTCCACCGAGTTCATGCGTGAAACAGGAGGTAAAGAGTACTTCGACAAACTCATGGCCGCATTTGAGAAAAACTGTGCTGAGCACATTGCGGCATATGGTCCTGACAACCACTTACGTCTCACTGGACTCCACGAAACTCAAGCGATCGATAAGTTCTCATGGGGTATTGCAGACAGAGGAGCTTCTATCCGTGTACCACACAGCTTCGCTAACAACGACTGGAAAGGATACATCGAAGACAGACGTCCAAACTCAGAAGGCAACCCATACGCGATCGCCGCAAGAGTTCTTCACACGATCCAAGAAGTCGGTCTCTAAAAACCACCTTCTTAATGAGGTTAGCCCGCTTTTGAAATCAAAAGCGCTAATCTCTCTTTATTTCGACTCTTTCCTAAGAAAGAGTCGCTTCCCTCCTCCATGGGTCACCTACAATAAAAACATTACATTTATTGTATTCTATGCTTTGGCACTACAATTCCAAATAGCTTACGATAAATTTCCTCGCTCCTTACCTTACAGTGCACAATTGTAACTTATCGAAAAATATAACAAAAAGGTCGACAATTAACACATTAATGATTTTTGTGGAAGCATATGTCACCCTCTTTTCATTCATCATCTAATCTAGATCATGATCCTACTTCTTGGATCTCTGAGCTGAAGAAAGAGATCTCTACCGTATTAGTTGGGCAAAGTGATCTAGTCGACAAACTTATTATTTGCTTACTTTGTAATGGTCACATCCTCTTGGAAGGCATGCCTGGTGTCGCTAAAACACTCGCAGTAAAAGCTCTTAGTGGAGCCCTAGACCTCCAGTTTTCTCGGTTACAATTCACTCCAGACCTTCTCCCAGCAGACCTTATTGGCACGATGGTCTATAATCCTAGCAAACAAGAGTTTAGCCCCAAATTAGGACCAATCTTTGGGAATCTCGTCTTAGCTGATGAAATCAATCGTGCTCCTGCAAAAGTACAATCAGCCCTTCTCGAAGCGATGCAAGAACGTCAGGTCACCATTGGTGATATGACATATCCCCTCCCTTCACCCTTTCTCGTGTTAGCGACTCAAAACCCTGTAGAACAAGAAGGCACCTACAAACTACCTGAGGCCCAACTCGATAGATTTCTAATGAAAGTAATCGTTGATTACCCCTCTGCTGAAGAGGAGTTAAGGGTCTTACAAGCGATGGCTTCCACTACTCCTAAAGACACGACCAATGCTGTGGTAGACGTCACAAAAATTGGCCAATGTCGTAACTTACTGAATAAGATCTACATCGATCCTGACCTAGAACGATATATTGTCTCCTTAATTCATTGCACAAGGGGATCAAACCTAGTCCCAAGCTCCATTCAATCCTTCATTAGGGCTGGAGCCTCCCCTAGAGCCACCATCAGTTTAGCACTTGCGGCTCGTGCTCAAGCACTTGTTAACAAAAGAGATTATGTCTCACCTCAGGACATCAAAGATCTCGCTCCTTGCATCCTAAGACACCGCTTACTCTTAAGCTACGAAGCAGAGGCTGAACAAAAAGACGCTGACTTTATCATCCATACGATCCTAGACGAAGTTCCTGTGCCGTAAACCGTTTATGAACCTTTCTCCTGAAGAGATTAATGAGTTGATGGAGCAAGTCTATCAACTGGAATTACACGCCAAAAAACTCGCACAAGAAACCTTTACGGGCGATTACCACTCATGCTTCAAAGGCCGTGGACTAGACTTTGATGACTACCGAGAATATCAAGCTGGGGATGAAATACGCTTCATTGACTGGAATGTTACGGCTAGAAGCCAAACCCCTTATGTCAGAACCTTCAAGGAAGACCGAGATCTAGATGTCATCCTTTTGATCGATGTCTCAGGCTCAACACTCTATGGAAGTAATGAGAAAAGTAAACGAGCTTTAATGGCAAGGATCGCAGCGACTCTCGCATTTGCGGTCACCAGTAATCATGACAAAATTGGCCTCATCCTCTTCTCTGATAAGCCATTACTATACCTTCCTCCTCATACAGGTCGCACCCATGTCCTACGTATTATTCGTGAAATAATTGCCCAGCCACCTCCTCCAGGCCATGCAAATCTTGATAATGCTTGCCTGTATCTCAACCGACTCTGTAAGAAAAGGGCTTTAGTCTTTCTCATCTCAGACTTTCAGGATATGGATCTAAACGAATCACTCATGTCTACAGCTTATCGCCATGACATGCTCGCACTACGTGTAGAGGATCCCGCAGAGCAGCGCCTACCTCGCGCCGGACTCGTTGGGCTCATTGATCCAGAAACCCTTTGTGAGGTCGCTGTAAACACCAACAGCTCCCATGTCCGTGCAGCCTATCATCAAAAACGAACCTTGTTCCTAGAAAACCTGAAAAAATTCTTTCACAAAGCTGACATTGACTATGCGTCTTTCTCAACAACGGAAGACTTTTTCCTTCCCTTACATGAGCTTCTTTTGTCACGCTCATCCAAGCGAAAATAATTTACTCTGTATGGCGACAGAACAATTTCATGATATCACCGAATTTTCCACGGCTAATATAAACTATATTCTGAGTATTATACTTACGATATTAGGTGGGATTGGGGTCTTGCTTGCGATCTACCTATTCATGCGCCACAGAAGCCATGCATCGGAACAACCTGAAGAAACCAACCATTTTACAGAGGCTATTGAAACTATTATTCAAAAAAACACACACTGGAAAAATCTCCCTCTGAATCTCTGTGCTCAGCAACTTTCCTTGCTAATTCGAGAAAGTTTAGACAAAGAGTTAGGATCAACCATGCTCTACAGAACAAGACATGAGCTTAACCTCGACCCTCAAGGAGTTTTAAAAATCGAGGACGAAGCCTTGGCTCAAAGGTGCCAACAACACCTCCTCAACCTCTGGGGCATGAAGTATCAAGCCATATCACCTGAACCTGAACTCGCAATTCAAGCTATTACAGAAACAAAGACCCTCCTAGAAGATATTAATCACTATTGTTCTTAATTCATATATATGCCTATTTTGCTAACATTTAGTTTCTCATGCCCTCAATGGCTTTACGGGCTCCCTTTGATCTTACTTTTAGGGCTTCTATCTGGTCGTGAAGGGTTTATAGACACCATCACTTATTCATCAGTTTCCTCACTAAAGCCTCTAGGTAAGGTCGTCAAAAAAAAGGCTGGAGGCTATCATGTATCTTTTCTCATGCTTGGCCTCATCTGCTGCCTTCTGGGTCTAGCTCGCCCAATCTATACGACAACATACCATGCCCAATCAGAAGATGGCATAGATCTCGTCATAGCCTTAGACTTGTCTTACTCCATGATAATTGAGGACTTTCACCCCAATGACGACATCTCCAAACCTCCGATTATGAGGCTAGATGCCGCGAAAAAAGTTCTACAAGACTTCATTGATAAACGTTCTCATGACCGCATCGGCATCATTGCATTTTCAGGACGCCCATATTCCCTTAGCCCTATTACACATGACCACAGTTGGCTACAAAAGAGGCTCAAATCCATTAAAATCGGCGACATTAAAGAACAAGGCACAGCTGTCGGATCTTCCATAGCTGCCTCAGCTACTAAGCTAACCGAACGAGAAGCCCTTAGTAAAGTCATCGTTCTCATTACAGATGGAGCCAATAATACGGGAAACATTGACCCTGAAGAAGCCTCACGACTCTGTGCCGAGCTCGATATCAAAATCTATACCATCGCTATAGGAACAGAGAATGGTCGCGTTCCCTCATCAATTCAACGCTTTCCTAAGCAAGAGTTTGACTTACCCACCCTTAAAGCTATAGCTGTGAATACTGGAGGTGAATTTTTTAGGGCAAAATCAGTTCTCGACCTTAATACAACCTTTCAGAGCATCAACACTCTGGAGAAAACTACCGAAACGATTCGCTCCACCACTCTTACGACTGAACTATTTCAATGGTTTGTAGCAGCAAGTTCCTTGTGTTTCTTATGCTCTCTGAGCTTCAGCTGTATTTATCCCAACCCAACTCTGTAACGCGCCCATGACCTTCATAAATTCAGAGTTACTCTTCCTGTTCCTTATCCCCATATTAATCCTTATTATAGGCAAGGTATATGCACGCCATCGCAGAATAAAAAATGAGCCGTTCGTTGGTTCACCTTACCTAATGGAAAGACTTGTAACGCACCACTCTAAGAGACCTTTACAGCTCAAAATAGGTCTGGTCTTCATCGCAACACTCCTTAGTATTCTCTCTCTCGCAGGCCCATATCAGGGCAAAACAGTCGAAAAGCTCCCAAACAGTGGGAGAAATATCTATATTGCAATAGACCTCTCTCGTTCTATGCTGGTGAAGGATGTCTTCCCCGACCGATTAACCAAAGCCAAAACCTCAGCCATCGAAATCATAGAAACCTTTTCAGACGAGCAAATATGTTTAATTTCCTTTGCTGGAAACGCTTGGGTAGAGGCTCCCTTAACCCTTGATCACAATGCCCTTAAAGAAACAGTCCTTTCCCTGAGTCAAGACTCCATTCCTTATGGAGGATCCTCCACCAAAGCCCTATTCGACCTCATGTCTTCCTTAAATAAATCTCCAGAGGTAGATGAGTCATTATTGGTCATTCTAAGCGATGGAGAATTTCACACCCCCCTTATCGAAAAACAAATTTATCAAGTAGCTCGGAATAAGTTTCGGGTCTTCGTCCTAGGAGTTGGAACGAATGCTGGAGACCTCGTTCCTGACAAAAGGTCTGACGACGGTTTTTTTAGGAATAAAGATGGTCAGACTGTCACTAGCCGTATTCAAGAACCAAACCTAAAGAAAATTGCATCCCTCGGCAACGGTCATTATTTCCAAACTGATGATTACACATTTATCCCTCGACTGAGTTCTACTCTTGACTCAATTGAAGCAGAAGATGAGTCCACATCAAACCGTATCACTTACAACCATACCTATCAGTTTTTCTTACTTGCATCAGTAGCGTTCGCTCTACTCGCAATATTCGCTCCTAGAGTCTATAAAGCCCTATCAAAAAAGGCGCTATGCATCATGTTTTGCATAATACCTATTCAAAAATCTGAAGCCTCCATTGCTAACCCTAAAAATAATTTAGGCTACAAACTTTATAAAGCTGAGCGCTATCAAGAAGCAGCTCAGTATTTCGAAATGCAGGCCACCAAATCCTATGGCAAAATGGCCTATAAACTTCGATTTTCTCAAGGAGTAGCAGAATATCGTGCAAAGAGGTACCCCAATGCTATTTCTTCGTTCTCCTTAAGCCTACTTGTTAAAGATAAAAAAATTCAAAGTGAGTCTCACTATAATATAGGAAACTCTCTTTTCAAGTTTGGGCAGTCTGTTCTTAAAATCATTCCTAAACAAGACAGTCGAACAAATCAGCTCAAGTTAAGAAAAGCTGTAATTCAACAATGGAATGACGCTCTAGACCATTACAGCTCTAGCCTCCATCTACTACCTGACCATTCACGAGCAAAAGCAAATTTTTTTCACGTTTCGACGCGTTTAGAAAAACTCAAAAGAGAACAAGCTAAAAGCATCAAGGAAAAAGAAAAAGAAGAAGCACAGAAACAACAACAAGAAGGAAAAGAGCCCGGAGACAAACAACAAGGAAAAGACGCTCCTCCCTCGGAAGACGCAGACAACTATACTTGGGGTGAACTAGAGAAGATTTTAGAAAAACATAAAAACTCAACTCGCAAAGAAACAGAACCTCCTTTATCAAAAGAAGAGGTAACAGCTCAAGAGCAACTCCTTAAACAAGAGCAACTCACTAAAGAATATGCACGTCGTAAACTGAGACATCATAGCGATATTAAACAAGGCTATTTAAAAACAGGACGACAAAATTACTCACAACAACCTCTTAACGATTGGTAACTCAGATGACCTATAACTTTTTCATTAAATTCTTCATGCTAACAGGCCTTCTGATGTCTCTGCATGCCATAGAAATCAAAAGCTTCTTGAGTTCCTCTAATATCGTTAAAGGCGAATACACTACGTTCTACATTGAAACAAAGAAGGAACTAAAATCCTTACCTACCATTAAAAGTCATCGTTACACCGCTGAACTCTATGACATTTCTCGCACGCGAAACAAATTAGGTAACACCGTTTACCACCACAAATACAAGATTTCTTCTCTTATCACAGGTTCTCACGAAATCCCAAAACTCACCTTACAGATAAAGAAAAAGAAGTATACGACTAACCCACACACTTTTCATGTATTTTCGGCAGATGCGCTAACATTCCAGACTCTTAAGGTGAAAGGCGAGGATCTCACATTCGCCACCAAAATGTTTCTCCCTAAAAAAGAATTGTATTTAGGAGAGAATGTACGTGCGGAACTTAAAGTTTACCTACCCAATGCGCCAAGTACCTTCCAAATAATTGACCAGGGGCTCTCTGACCAAAAGCGTCACGGCATGTCGGCATGGACTTTCCAACCTTCTACAAATGAGAGTATTAAGGACACACTCCCCTTTCTGCTCCCTTCCGGATCAAGCTACGCTTTATCCTATAGTAGTTCGGTTCACGCCATCCAAGAAGGTGAGGTCAGCCTAGGACCAGGTAATGTAACCCCAATTTTCAAGTTTTTGGAACCCTCAGGTATCGCAACTTGGAGAGAAATTACAATCCCCCTTCCTGTAGAAGCAATCAAACGGACCGCATTAGCTCTCCCAACTCCAGCTCCTAAGACTTTTGATGGAGCTGTTGGCAAATATACGATAGACGTAAAGGCTCTCAACCCTGATATATCCTCACCTTCCGATCCCATAACGATTAAACTTACCGTATCAGGGAGTGGAAACCTAAATGAAATCGAAGCACCTAAACCAATCTTTACTCCAAACTCTTGGAGAGTTTACCCTGCGATAAAAAAGCAACGAGACGAAGAAAGGAAATATCTCTCAGGGTCGGTGGAGTTTGAACAAATTATTAGACCGACCTCGGAGCAAAGCTTTATCCCTGTTTATAAATTTTCATATTTTGACCCAGAAACAAAGTCTTACATTACTCTCGAATCCGACCCGATTCCATTAAGCTTCAAGACAAGAGTTGCTGCCAACCTTCAGAAAGACACTCTTCCTTCTACCTTCCCTAGTAAACAAAAAAACAAACAGAACTCTACCGCTCCCTCCTCAACAGCTAACCTGACGACTCCTGATGAAAAAATGGAAGGAGTTTTAGACTTCATACCACCTAAAGCCCCCCAAAAAACATCTAATCTAACGTACATCTCTTGGCACCTTTTCCCCGCGCTTGTTTCCTTATACCTCTTCTGGCTCTTCTTTAAGAAACACCTCCTCAAAAGACTCATACCTCATCCTAAGAAAATTGCTGCGTCTCGCACACTGCAAAGACTTCATAAAATGCAGGACCCCATCCTCTTCATCAAAAAAGCTGCCTTTTTTGCAAAAACTTACCTACCAAAAAATAAGGAGCTACGTGCTGAGATTGAGGAGTTACGTAACAATTCCTGTTACCTCCCAGAAAAAGATCGAACTCTCATTACTGAAGACGTTCGTAAGAAGATTCTCACCAACCTATCCAAAGCATTAAAGCATACTACGTTTTTACTCCTCCTGTGCACTGTCCTTTCGACCCCAAAGGTTTCTGCCTCAGAACACGTAGATACATTAAAAAGCCCAAAGGAGTTAGAACAAACCGCTTATGCGTTCACCCAAGAAGGAAACTATTTAGCAGCTATTTCGACCTATCTCAACATGCCTCCTCATGATTCAGCTGATGCCTTATACAATATCGGCACCTGCTACGCAAACCTCCAACAACCAGGTCTCGCCATGCTATATTATAAACGAGCCATTATTATTGACCCGGATCATCCTGAATCACTGCAAAATTTAACATACTTAATAGGCAAACATAATCCTATCCTCCCTAAGAAAAAAGACCTCTATCAAAGATTTCTAGCCATTCCTCGTAAGCTTTCCTCACGCTTAAGTTGGATTGGGATGTGGACATTTCTCATAACGCTCTTAATCTTTAGCTTATTAGAGCACAGACGCTTCTCTGTTCTCATCTACATCATTCTTACGAGCTCACTCATCCTCACGAGCTCTATGAGATTAAGTATGTTTCTCGCCACTCAAACGCGCACTTTGCTTAAACGCACCCCTTTCATCCTTGTTACATCTCCAGAAACTGTCACCCTCAAAACAAGTGCATCTCATAGCGGCAGTAATGTCATCAAAGCTGCTCCGGGCAGTCTCGGAAAAGTCTTAGAGCAACGTGGCTTGTGGCTCTATGTCGAACTAGCAAATCATACAAGGGGTTGGCTCAACGCTCAGCATGTCTCTAGTCTCACTCATCATCAAAACACAATCTACCCAGTTCCTACTGTAAACAATTCTTCAGACCTTTAACCCCCTCTATCCGATGATTGGCATTCTAGACTCAGGAAACGGTGGGCTCTCTGTCCTCAATGAGGTATGTAAACTCTTGCCTCAAGAATCTATTCTCTACGTGGGAGATACCGCATGGTGCCCTTATGGAGAAAAAAGTTATGCTCAAATTCTCGAAAGAGTAGACAAACTCATTCACTTCCTCATCAGACAAGGAGCCACTCTAATCGTTATCGCATGTAATTCTGCTACTATTGCATGCATCACCCAATTACGTGAGAGATTCACGATTCCCATTGTCGGAATGGAACCTGGAATCAAACCTGCAGTTCAACAATCCCAAACTAAAAGAATAGGAATCTTTGCTACGAAGGCATCGCTTACGGGCGAGAAGTTTCATAAACTCATCTCCACACACGCTTCTAAAGCCACGGTTTACACTCAAGCATGCCCCAAATTTGTCACCCTTGTCGAACAAGGCATCTTATCTGGGTCAGAAACACACGAGGCAATCCACCTCTACGCCAAGCCAATGATTGAAAACAAAGTCGATACGATTGTGCTAGGGTGCAGTCACTATCCATTCCTAAAAGGGGAAATCCATCGCTTATATCCTCACATCACTCTCATTGATACTGGAGAGGCAATCGCAAAGCAAGTGAAGCGTCTCTACGCTCCCTCTCTAAGCCCCCAAGAACAAAAGAAAATCTCATTTTTCACTTCTGGAAACCCTATAAATAAGCCCAATTTACTTAGAACTTTGTGCCCTCAAATTTCCTCACCGCACATCGAGCACATATCGATCTAATTTATGACAAAAAGGTCAGTGTATTTTCGTATTGCCTAATGACATACCTGACTGATAAGAAATAAACCTTTAAATATTTAGTCATGGCAAAAGCTCCTAAGAACGCAATCACTCCCACCAGATCTGAAAATTTCCCTGAATGGTACCAACAAGTTATCAAAGGAGCAGATCTTGCTGAAACTTCAGAAACCAGAGGTTGTATGATTATTAAGCCTTGGGGTTATGCGATTTGGGAAAATATCAAAAGTCACCTTGACCTCAGGTTTAAAGAAACAGGTCACGAAAACGCTTACTTCCCACTTCTTATCCCTGTATCCCACCTTGAAAAGGAAGCCGAACATGCTGAAGGGTTTGCGACAGAATGTGCAGTCGTCACCCATCACAGACTTGAGCCACAGAAGGACGAAACATCTGGTAAAACAAAAATGATTCCTACTGGTGAGCTCACCGAACCATATGTGATCAGACCTACTTCTGAAACCATTATCGGATCAGCCTTCTCCCGTTGGGTCGAATCCTACCGTGATCTCCCTATCCTAATCAATCAATGGGCTAATGTCATGAGATGGGAAATGAGAACTCGTCTCTTCCTCAGAACAGCGGAATTCCTCTGGCAAGAAGGGCACACCGCCCACGCAACTCGTGAAGAAGCTCTGCAGGAAACCAAGCTCATGCATGGGATCTATCATGACTTTGCTCGCGACGTTCTCGCTATCCCTGTCATTCCTGGAGAAAAATCCGAAGCTGAGAGGTTCCCTGGAGCAGAAAACACCTTCACCATCGAGGCCATGGTTCAAGATAAAAAAGCTATCCAAGCGGGCACCTCACATTATCTTGGACAAAACTTCGCCAAAGCCCAAGAAATAACGTTTCTGGATAAAAACAATGACAAGCAATACGCTCACACCACAAGTTGGGGCGTATCAACTAGGTTGATCGGTTCCCTTATCATGGCACACTCTGATGATGATGGGCTAGTCCTTCCCCCTCGTATTGCATCTCAACAAGTCATTATTATTCCTATTACGCCTAAGGAAGAAACCAAAGATGCGATCCTTGATTCCTGCCAAGCTCTAGCCAAGACTCTACGCCTCAAAGTACAGTATGCAGGTGCACCTCTCAAGGTTCATGTAGACACTAGAGACATCCATGGTGGCACTAAAAAGTGGGAATGGGTGAAAAAAGGCGCTCCAATCCGTGTCGAAATTGGACCAAAAGACATCGAATCTCGTAAAGTCTGTGTCTCTAGAAGAGATAAACCTTCCAATGAGAAATCTTTCATTCCAAGAGAAGACTTCATTCAAGAAGTAGCCGACATCCTTAATGATATTCAGGATTCCATTCTCTCAAAGGCTACCAAATTAAGAGATGAAAACATCATCGAATGTCAAGACTTAGACACCTTTGAGTCTCACTGGGGAGATGTCGAAACCACACAACCTAAGTGGATTCTCTGTCCATGGGCGGGATCTGTCGAAGAAGAGGAAACCCTTGCGAAAAAGCATAAAATCTCCATCCGCTGTATCCCACAAGAAATGCAAAAAGGTGCTTCCAGTTGTATCCTGACAGGCCGTAACACAACTCAATGGGTTCTTTGGGCTAGAAGCTACTAAGAATACGCTCCCATATGGGAGCCTTCCTTTTTTCTAAACATTCGATAAAACCTCTGCTGACATGGCAATGGTCAGCAGAGTAGATACCCACCAAAGAATACTAAAGCATCTCTCCAAGTCTAAACGTAAGTCAGGCCTGCTGCGGTGCTGACAAGCTATCCCCCTCAAACGTTAGCTTTCATATGCTCTTTATATACAATTGCAACCTGATCTAAATTGGTTCTTTGAAACAACCTCACAAGATTGCAGCCCAATCCCCTCAGAAACTGCCATGCAATAGTAGAGAGTTTCACCAGATTATTAAATAGGGACTGGTGGTAGCAGGCTTAGAGGCTAAAATTTCATCAAAAGAGCTGAGCAGTAATTCAACATCTGAAGTAAAATAAAAAATTAATAAAAGGGTAAACAGAAACCTTTTTGGATTGCGCTACTCCTTATAAATACCCTTTCTTAATACCAACTATAAAAGATAGATTATGCCCGTAGATGTTAAAAACATTGGAGAGCGAGTGGAAAAAGAGAGCGCCATCATCTCCCAAATTCGAAGAGAGTCTCATAAGGTCATTGTCGGACAAGAAGTCCTTCTCGATCGCCTTATCATGGCATTGTTATGCAACCAGCACGTCCTCATCGAGGGCCTACCAGGGTTAGCTAAAACCCTCTCCGTAACAACTCTGGCTCAAATGGTTCAGGCGAGCTTCCGTAGAATCCAATTTACTCCTGACCTACTCCCTGCGGATGTCGTAGGCACCCAGATTTACAACCCTAAGTCTGGAGACTTTTCGATCAAGCAAGGTCCGATCTTCGCTAATGTCGTTCTCGCGGATGAGATCAACCGAGCACCAGCTAAAGTGCAAAGTGCTCTCCTAGAGGCAATGCAAGAAGGACAAGTGACCATCGGAGATGAAACCTTCCAACTTGATGACCCTTTTCTCGTCCTCGCAACCCAAAACCCAGCAGAGCAAGAGGGCACCTACCCTCTTCCAGAAGCTCAGGTTGACCGCTTTATGATGAAGCTCAAGGTCGAGTATCCCAAAAAAGCAGAAGAACGTGAGATCTTACGTCGCATGGCAAGTTCTAAGCCTAAGCTGAGTGTAGAACCTATCATCACCCCTGAAGATGTCATCAGACTCCGTGAGTTAACCGATGAGATTTATATGGATGAGAAAGTCGAAGACTACATCGTTGACCTCATTGAAGCCACCCGTAACCCTCAGGATTACGGACTCTCCATCAAACCGTTTATCCGCTACGGAGCCTCTCCTCGTGCCACCATCTTCTTGACCATGGCCTCTCGTGCACACGCGCTTCTCGAAGGGCGTGGATATGTGACGCCACAAGATGTAAAGTCGATTGCACCAGATGTCCTCCGCCATCGTATTGCTCTAACATACGAGGCTGAAGCCGAGGAAATGACTTCGGAAGATATTGTAGAGCAAGTACTGGCAACTGTCCCTGTGCCGTAAAGAACCTGCGAGCTGTGAGATCATGATTTCTAAGGAATTAGCCAAGAAAGTTAGATACATCCAGATCTATACCAGCAAGGCGGTTAACGATGCTCTTGCAGGAGAGTATCGTAGTGTCTTCAAGGGGCAAGGCATGGAGTTTGAGGAGGTGCGCGAATACCAAATCGGTGATGAAATACGCTCCATTGACTGGAATGTTACCGCACGTATGGGGGAACCTTACGTCAAGCGCTTCCGTGAGGAACGCGAACTCACAGTAATGTTTGCGGTGGACTTATCCGCCTCTGGAGACTTTGGTAGTAAGGAGAAACTCAAGAATGAAGTCGCAGCTGAGCTTTGTGCTCTTCTGGCGTTCTCTGCGATCAAGAACAACGATAAAATCGGACTAATCATCTTCACCGAGGAAGTCGAACTCTTTATCCCTCCAGACAAAGGCACCTCTCATGTCTTACGCTTAATCAAAGAACTACTAAGCTTCAAACCTGAGAAAAAGGGCACAAATCTAGCCACCGCCGTAGAATATCTAGGCAAAGTCACGAGGCGTAAAACCGTTGTTTTTCTCATTTCAGACTTCCTCGAAGAAGGGTTTGAAAACGCACTCAAGACTGTAGGAAAACGACATGATCTCACCGCAATATCGATCACAGACCCTCTCGAACTCAACATGCCAAATGTTGGCTTAGTAGAGATAGAAGATGCCGAAACAGGCGAAATAATAGAAATCGATACCAGCAGTTCAGCCTTTCGTAAAAAATATTCCGCCCTCGGAGCCTCACGCTCACAGAGGCTTAGCCGTCTCTTTCAGAAACTCAACATTGCCCAAGTAGACATCCAAACTGAACAAGATTACCTTCGCGAATTAATCAAATTCTTTAGAACCCGGGAACGCAAAAAATAATGAACTCTTCAGATCAACCTTTAGATCTTAAACTACCACCAAGAGAAACTTCCCCTCACCCCAAACGAAGAGGAGAACTCATTCTCCTACTCCTCATCACAGGGCTTGTGGGTGCACTCGTATGGCACACCTTCTCTACCGAACCTACCTCTCAAACGAAAACTTCAGCGGAGATTCTCAAGAAACTCGCTCTCAAACTCGAACAGCAAGACCTCAATGAAAGTGCCATTACAGTCTGGCAAGAGTATCTAAAAAGCGAGGGAGACCTTACCCCTGCCAAAGTTTGGTATCGTATAGCCTCTGTTTACCAAAAGCTTGAATCTCATGAAGACGCCCTCTCTGCCTTGTATCGGGCTGAAGCTCTCACAGGGGGCGCGGAGCTAAAAGATGAAATCGATGTGATGGTGCAAACTTCTCTAGAATCTCTCGGAAAGTTTGCCACCTTACAGAACGAACTCAAAGGACGTGTTGGATTAAATGAACCGGTAGACGACATTGTTGTAGCCGAAATCGGAAATCGAAAAATTAGAGCAAGTGAACTCGATAGGGAAATCGAGATTATCGTAGAGCGTCAAATGGATACGCTCAAAGGTCGTATACCTGAAGCTCAATTAGAAGTACAAAGGGAAAACATGCATAAACAATTCAATACCGCAGAGCAAAAAGTTCAATTTCTCGGTACATACGTTGCGCAAGAGACTCTCTACCAAAAGGCAATCCAAGAAAAACTGCACCAATCTCCGAACATCCGACAGAAGATCAAGCAACTCGAAAAAGACTTTCTCATAAGCCACATCATGGCAACCCAACAAGCCAAGACTCCTCAAATCACAGAACAAGAAGTCAAGACCTCCTATGAAACACGCAAGGAAGAGTTCACCACTCCACATACCATCACCTTAAAGGCGATCAAGCGGGAGAGAAAAGAAGAAGCGGAAGCAATTCTCAAAGCTCTGCAAGAGACCCCATCGACCGAAGGTCTCGAAGAAGTCTCTGAGATGACTTTAAAGGTTGGATATCGTTTACCAGGGATCGACCTTTCAGCTCAACAACTCTCACTTCTAAAAAATGTAAAAGCAGGCACTGTCTGTAATTCGGTCTTTGAGACCGACTCTGGTTCATACGTCTTTCTTGTCGAAACCCAAAAGCCAGGCTCCCAACAAACCTTTGAAGAAGTACGCCCCCAGATCCGCCAACTCCTCCAGATGCAACAGGAACAAAAAATGCAAGGGGAGTTCCTCCAACAATTAAAGGATGAGTATGATGTCGTCATTCACCAAGACGCATTCAAACCCAAGGAAGATTAAGCTATGAAGCCGACCCTATACATTTCTCTCCTATTGAGTTACCTCTTCTTGTGCTCTTGCCAAGAGGAGGCTGATACCCCAGTCACGGTCGACCCGTTCGAAAACGGTAAGAAAACGGTAGTCGAACGAGGCCCTGTGAAAGTCGTTGTCAAAACAGATAAAAAAGACCCAACCCTAGCCGACAAAGTTCTGCTTAAGACTGAGGTCATCGCAGAGGAAGGTTACGAAATAACGATGCCTTCTTTTAATGAGAAGCTCAACCAATTCGGCATTATCGACTTTCAAGAGCATCCCTCTCAACTCATAGAAGGTGGCAATATTCTCACAGCCCAAACCTATACTTTGGAGCCTTTCTTATCAGGTGAATATATCATTCCCTCCATGGAATTTCAGTTTACTAAGAAAGGCGATCCTGAATCCAAAATCCATCGGATAAATACGGATGAAATCAAGCTAACCATTTCGTCTCTGCTTCCTACTGATAAACAAAATTTGGAAATTCATGACATTGCTCCCCCCGTTGAACTCGCAGGATCTCCAGTAAGGTGGCAAACAATCGTTCTTTATAGTCTAAGTGCCATTGGTAGTATTGTCCTTCTCCTTCTGCTTTTCAAATGGTGGAAGAACCGTGAAGTCAAAGTCCGTATCATTCCTGCACATGAAACCGCCTTTGCGGCACTCGAAGCATTAATCCAAAGCGGTCATGCAGAGAAGGGGGAATACAAGCTCTTCTATCAAAAAATTTCGGATATCTTACGACACTACATTGAGCGCAGATTCACCATCCAAGCTCCTGAGCAAACCACAGAAGAGTTTCTCACAGATCCCAAAATGGGACAAACCCTTACGAGAGAACAACAACAGCTCTTAAAGAACTTCCTCACGCAATGTGATTTGGTAAAGTTTGCAGCACATAAACCTGCAAACCAAGACATCCAAAACACCTTTGATGCCTGCAAAGCCTTTATTATAGAAACCCAGCAACCTACCATATGACTTTTCACTCTCCATATGCCCTTTTGCTATTTGCCTTCCTCCCCATCCTATGGTGGTTTCGGAGGCAAAAGATACATAAGCCCGCCATCAGGTTTTCTACCATCGCACACGCTAAGACCCCAGAACGCTCCCTTAAACAACGCCTAGGCTTTCTGCCTTCTGCCTTCAGAACAATAGCGATTAGCTTTCTGATCATTGCACTCGCCCGACCACAGAAAGGCGTAGAGCAGATTCGCGAAATCAATGAAGGAATTGCCATCGAAATGGTAATCGACCGCTCTAGTAGTATGGGGGCGGAAATGACGTTTGGAGGACAAAACCTCAACCGGTTAGAAATCGTCAAAAACGTCTTCAAACAATTTGTCTTGGGGGACAAAGCAGCCAAACTAGAGGGGCGCCCCAATGATCTGATCGGGATGATCTCCTTTGCACGATACGCTGAGACTAAAAGTCCTCTCACCTTAGCTCACGGAGCTCTCCCTAAATTCCTAGAAACCGTACAACTCGCCCAACCTCGATCTGAAGAAGACGGCACCGCTATCGGAGACGCCATCGCTCTGGCATCCGCCAGACTGGAGAAGGCAGAGGAAGTCATGAGACGACAATCCGAAGAGCTAGACGACCCATATGAACTCAAAAGCAAGGTGATGATCCTACTTACAGACGGAGAACAAACAGCTGGCATCAGAGATCCCATTGAGGCCGCTAAGCTAGCAAAAGAATGGGGGATAAAAATTTATACCATCGCCGTCGCGGGAGGAAATAATGTTCAAAGTCAGAGTAATCTGTTTGGCGCCTTCATTAGCTCTGCTTTAGGGACAAACCGTGCAGACACCAGAACACTTAAGGCCATTGCAAAGGAAACAGGCGGACGATTCTTTGAAGCCCGCAACGCCAAATCCCTCGCTAATATTTATCAAGAAATTGACACCCTTGAGCGCAGTGAGATCCAATCTCTGAGCTTTACGGATTACAAGGAACTCTTCGTTCCATTTGCCTACCTTGCCCTCGTTTTTCTCACTTTAGAATGTTTTTTAAATAGCACTATTTTCAGAAAAGTTCCATGAATTCCCTCCGCTTCCAAAACCCTGATGCCTTATATTGGTTATGGTTAATCCCTATCGTATGGGGCGTACTTATCTATGCAGCGTCTCGTCGCAAGGTAGCCTTACAACAACTCATTGATGCCAACCTCCTCTCACGGATTCAAATCTCTATTAACCCTACACGCAGACGCTGGAAGGCTACCCTGCTCCTTCTAAGCCTCTTAGGGATCATTATTGCTGCTTCACGTCCAGGTTGGAATGCCACCTCTCAGACCTTACAGCGCAAAGGTCGTGATGTCGTCTTCCTCTTAGATGTCTCTCGTAGTATGCTCGCAGAAGACATCGCCCCCAGTCGCCTAGAACGCGCCAAAATCGCCATCAAAGACTGCGTCGAAAGACTGGAAGGCGATCGAGTCGGGTTGGTCGTCTTTGCAGGCACATCTTCGGTACAATGCCCCTTAACGCTTGATTATGGATTCTTCCGTATGATGTTAGATGACGTCTCGACCGATAGCATTACCCGCGGAGGCACCTTAATCGGTGACGCGATGCGTAATGTTCTCAACACCGTATTCGATGACCAAGTCAAGGAGTTCAAAGATGTCATCCTCATCACAGACGGTGAAGATCATGACAGCTTCCCCGTCGAAGCTGCGGAAAAGGCTGGAGACGCAGGAGTGCGACTCATTGCGATCGGACTGGGTGATGAAAACGAAGGGAAGCGTATTCCTATCACAGATGAAAATGGGCGTAAAACGTTCCTTAAACACAACGGTCAAGAAGTTTGGACCAGTCTTGATGCAGACACTCTGCGTAAGATGGTTAATGTCACTGATGGCGGACGTTACCTAAATGTCGCTACGGGAACCTTTGACCTAGGCGAAATTTATTCCAAACTCATTGCCTCCGCCAAGAAACGCGATTTAGAGTCTGAAACCATGATTCGCTACGAAGAAGAGTTTCAACTCTTTCTTCTCATCGCTCTTACATTGCTTCTCATCGAGTGTTTCATCCGAGATCGCTCACAACCCAAAAACAAACAATCATGAAGACCGTCACGATCATTGGATATCTTTTCTCATGCCTGTGGTGTTTGGCTAGCACTCCTCAATCTCTCATTAAGCAGGGAAATGTCGCGTACGAGCAAAAGGATTACGCTAGCGCCTTGGCTTTCTACGAAGAAGCATCTGTCGAAGCGCCCAAAAGCGCCGAACTTTCCTTTAACAAAGGAGCGATCTACTACCAAAGCGAGGAGTATGATAAAGCTATCGAATCTTACAAAGTAGCTGCCGTCGAGAGCGAAAGCACCGAACTAGCCGCCTCAGCCAAGTACAACCTCGGTAACTGTGCCTTTCGTTTGGCCAAACGCCAAAGTGATAGTGACCTAGCCAAGGCGATTGAACACTGTGAAGAAAGTGTAAACTCGTATCTTGAAGCCCTTGATCTCTATCCTGAGAACACCCAAGCCTCGGAAAACATTGAAATTGTCAGGCTCTTTGCAAAAACCCTCATTGATGCCCAGAAGCAACAGGAACAGCAGCAACAAGATCAAAAACAAGAAGAAAACAACCTCATCGAAAAACTCAAAAAAGTAGCCCAAAAGCAAAGTGCCTCTTTACAATCGCCTATTACAGCTCCTGAACAAAAATCTTTGCAGAGTGAAACCATGGCAATAGAAGAAGAGATTCGTCAAACCAAGGAGCAGCTTCAACAACAAATGAACGCGCCAAAGGATCCAGACAAACCGTCTCCGGCTCAACTCACCGAACAAATGGCGGACTTTAGCCAAAAGCTCGATGCATGTAAGGAACATGTAAGCCAAGCTGTAGCAGAACAACAAAAGGCCATTAGTCAACTCTCAGCCACCCCTCCTACAGATGCTAAAGAAGCTCAAACCCAAGCTTTAGTTCAAATCGCAGAGGCGATCAAGGCTCTCAGTGACGAGGACGATAAAGATCAAAAGCAAGATCAGCAAAACAAAGACGGGGAAGGAGAAAAGTCTGAAGACGAACAGAAGCAACAACCTTCTGAAAATGGCGAATCTGATCCAAACCAAGACTCCGAGCAAGAAAGCAACCCTTCTGAATCAGAGGACCAAGATTCATCTGAAAACCAAGAATCTCAAGACTCGTCTAACTCAGAAGAGGAGAAAGAACAGGAAGCCCAGCAAGCGCGGGCTGAAACAGCTGACGACATTCTAAACGAAGAGAAAAACAATCAAAAACAAATGCGACCTCTCCAACAAAGAGGACGGATGCAACGCGTAGACAAAGACTGGTGAAAACACTATTACATATTATATTCCTCATAAGCTTCCTTGGCTGTATAGCGGAGGCTCAACCCCTAGCGGCAACAGCCGCCGTAAGCGGTCGTACGGCCTACTTGGGAGAATCCTTCGATTTCCAAATCCAAATCACAGGGAGTGAATCTCCTGACACTCCAAATCTAGACTCCCTTACGGACTTTAATGTTGAATTCACCGGGCAAGGCTCCAACTCGTCTCAATCAGTAAGCTTTGTTAATGGTCGGATGACACAAAACAAACGCCTTGGGTATATCTTTAATTATTCTCTTCGGGCGCTTAAGGCCGGTCAACTCATTATCCCCCAGATTGATATCCAAGCCGATGGCCAAACCATCAGGACTCAAGCAATCGCGATGAACATCAAGGAGCCCACCGAAGCCGAAGACTTTAAGCTAAGAATGGCGCTCTCTAAAGATCGTGCGTATGTGGGGGAACGATTAGAACTCCAAGCAACCTTCTACTTCCGTGCCAACACCGTAGATAATGAAATTACCATTCCTTTGATGGATCGCCCTGAATTTGAGGTTTATGACCTGCCTGACGGCCCTCTCCAAAAACGTATTCTGAAAGGACGTGAATATCAAACTGTGACCGTTCGTAAACTCGTAACCGTCAAAACTGCCGGCCAATACACCTTATCCCCTGCCCTTTTATCATTCAGAGGAGAAGACGGTTACAAGATCTCTCAAGACTTCTTTGGGCGTAAAGTCCGAAGCCCTCGCTACAAGAACTTCGTCATTCCTTCCAATGATTTAAGTTTAGAAGTTCTTCCAGTCCCCACGCAAGGTAAGCCTGCAAACTATAATGGTCTCATTGGAACATATTCCGTTAAAACCTCAGCTACCCCGACCCAAGTCAATGTAGGTGACCCCATCACCTTAACTATTACCCTAAAAGGCGACGCCGTCGGATTAGTCAAACTGCCACCTCTCGACAAGCAAGACTCGCTCATCAAGGATTTCAAAGTCCCTTCTGACATTGAAGACGGAGAGATTTCAGGGACAAGCAAAGTCTTTACGCAAACCATTCGTACGACGCATGCAGATGTTTCCGCAATCCCCCCTATCGAAATCCCATATTTTGATACAAGCACAGGACAGTATAAGGTAGCAAAATCCGCTCCTATTCCGATCCAAGTGCAGGCAACTAGAGTGGTCACCATCGATGATGCAGAGGGCGTCTCAGCTGCTCCTATCAATACAAGCCAAGAGGTTCAATCCGCTAATCAAGGGATTCTACACAACTATACCAATGACGACATTCTCCTATCTCAACCACTCCCTCCAAAGACTCTTTTCACCGCAGGACGTCTCTCTCTTTTGGTCGGCTTACCTTTATGCTATGTTGTAGCTCTCTTCCTAAAGAGCTCTCAAACACAAGGGAGAAAGGATTCTTCACACACAAAGGCCAAACGAGCACTCAATACCTTTAAGAGCCAGCTCGCAAAATCGCAAACCTCAGACGAGATCATTCTCGTGTTTAAAACCTTCTTGGGTCACAAATTTAAGGTTACCCCAGAAGCCCTAACCTATCGAGACATTGCCCCTCGTCTCACGCAATATACCGTCCCCTCTTCTCTAGAACAGTCCGTTAAACAACTCTTAGCTTTGGGGGAGGCCAACCGCTTCTCAGGAAGCAGTGCTGAGACAAATACCGAAGAACTCAGAGAGCAAACGCTGACCCTTGCTCAAAACCTTGAACCCTACCTCAAATGACCTCTATCGTACCCGCCCTTATCACCTTCATCGGGATGGTCTGTTGCGTATATGCAGACCTATCTCCTAGTGAAACCCAAGCCTTAAAACAAGATGCTGAACACTTATTCCATGAAGCCAACGCTTTAGCAAAGACCAACCCTGTAGAAGGCCGTAAACAATTCAAACGTGCAGCTCTCAGATACGAACGCCTGATCCGTGAAGGAAATATAAAAAACGGCTCTCTCTACTACAATGCAGGTAATGCCTACATTAAGGCAGGCATGATAGGTGAGGCCATCCTTAACTACCGTCTTGCTGAACAATACTTGCCAAATGATCAAGGTGTTCGTCAAAACTTAGAGTTCGCTCGACAAGCCCGTCAGGACAATATTGAAGACAAGAAAAATGACCAACTGTGGAAAAAGGTTTTCTTTTGGCATACCCTAACTTCATTTCACCAACGATGGACACTCTTTATCGGAGCCTTTGTTCTTTTCTGGCTTGTCGCTACCATCCAGCTCTTTTACCGCCCCTCCTTTAGTTCGGCTCTCCTAAAGGTTAGTGGTACGATCTGGAGCATTCTCGCCCTATCCCTTTTCTATGAATCAGTGTTTCAAAAAGCTCCCCTACAAGGCGTTGTGATTGAATCCGAAGTCATTGCTCGCCAAGGAGATAGCGAATCCTACGAAGCCAGCTTTAGAGACCCTTTACACGCAGGGGTTGAATTCACCGTTCTTGAACGTAGATCTGGCTGGGAATATATCAAACTCATCGATGACCGTACCTGTTGGCTTCCCTCAAAGTCCATCGCACTCATTAAAGAAAGTAATGAATAAAAGGTCGGGAAAACCTCTTGGATAGCTCTCAGACCTTTGTTAGCTTTCACCAAAAGCTCTCTCACTTATGTCAAAACCTAAACAATCGTCCTCTTCAGGAATGCTTAGAGCATTTTTTGCCACGACCTTTATCGCATTCATTTGTCTAGGTGGAGGAGCATGGTATTACCTAACCCAAAAGATCGAGCAAGTCACAGATCCCGTAGCCAAGCTCAAAACTGTCCTTGAGAAAATCACCAACCAAGAGGTCATCCAAACAGGACACAGCCTTGAGATTCAAACCAACCGCATTCAAGAGTTAGCCGTCGTCGAACGCAAAATGCATTCGATTATCAAATACGAAACCACTTTTCTAGGCGCACGCAAGACCCTTATCCTAAGGGGCAAGTTCAATGTCAAAGCTGGATTTGACCTCACCAAAGCAGGGAAGTTCTCCGTCATGAACGGCCGAGTCATTGGCACTCCTCCAGAGGCGGAAATCCTAACTGTGGAAATGGAAGACTTTGAAATTTATCATTCCAGTGATAAAGCGCTCAACAAGTTAACATCCATTGACCAACAAGAAGCCACTAGACAATTACTCTACCAAGCTAGAAAAGATGCCAGAGACAGCGACCTATGCGAACTCGCAAATCGCCAGTTTGACCAACGTCTTGATGATCTAATGGGCTCCAATGCGATGTAAAAACACTTCTTTTTACTCCCCCCTCACAAGAGGTTTTCATAAAAGTTTGAGATAAGTAAAAATTCCCAAAGACATCTCAGTAAAATTTGTTATAACCTAAATCATGTCAATTACTGGTGAAGAAACACACAGCAAGCTCGTTGGATACTGCCTCTGGGGATTAGGTTTTACCGGAGCACATCGCTTCTACTTTGGTAAAACCTTCTCAGGAAGTATCTTTTTCGCCCTTTCAGTCATTACAGGAATTGGATTGGGCTGTTGGCCCGTCATGATTTTTGTTTGGCCTTTCTCTGTTTTTCTCGCCCTTTGGTGGGCCTTTGATCTTCTTCAGATTCCTAAGATTGCCAGTGAAGCCAACATGAAATACTCTCAAGGCTCATACAACTATTCTATCGCTTGGCTCCTACACACCTATTCAGGAATCTTTGGAGCTCACAGATTCTACCTTGGCAAGTGGTGGTCAGGCTTACTTTACCTTTGTACAGGAGGTATCTTTGGGATTGGATATTTTTATGACTTTATCACCTTAAACGAGCGCGTAAGTGCCAAAAACCAGACCTCGCCATCTCCTTGGTGGTCGAAGTTTACCTCTCAATAGAGAACCTTACAAAAAGAAGCTCGCCAATGTAACCCTACAAGAAATAGGGTTCAGTCTGGTGACCACATAATTAACTAAGAGAAGTGGGCCTGTATAAACAAATAAACTTGGCAATATAACAGATAAGGCGACCAAAACAATCATTGCAGCCTTTTCATACCCTTTGGTATCAAGACCACACAGTATTTCGTGAGCCCTTTCAGAAGCAAAGTTATTGGAGCGTTTTCTATTCATATTAGCCTAATACTCTTTATAGAGTAAATAGATCTAAAAATAGTTACAAAAAAAGCGTTTAAAATCAATAAAACATTTAAACCGTTTGCCTCCTCACCCTTGGAGAGATCCCCGTAAAGATTTCCCACGGAATGGTATGAGCCAATTCAGCAAAGCTCGCAACAAGGATATTACTCCCAAAAACCTCCACCACATCTCCGACCTCACATGAGCCAATATCGGTCACATCTATGACCAACTGATCCATCGTGATACGTCCAATAATAGGGGCATACTCACCGTTTATAAAAACCTGAGCGCCCTTGCCTGAAATAGACCTCCTCACCCCATCAGCATAACCTATTCCCACCACAGCAACCAGAGACTCTCGTTGCGTAATAAACGTTCTACCATAAGACACACTATGCCCAGCTGGTAGACGTCTCAGCAAAGATACCCGAGAATAAAGGGTCATCACTGGTCGCAAATAACTCTGGTATTGCTCCAGAGGAGACACTCCGTAGAGTAATAAGCCTGGTCTCACCATATTTAAGCCACTGGACTCATAATGCACCAACCCTGCCGAATTCTCTAAATGACGATACTTCATCGAAAGAGGGACATTCTTGGCAAAGGATTCATATTGCTGCCTTGTAAACACCTCATCCTCATCAGATGAAGGCATATGCGACCCCACCCCCTCAACTTCAATATATCGAGACGAATATTGGAGTGCTTCTGCATAATCACTGGTCCCAGGTAAGAACCCTCCGCGCCCCATCCCGGTATCCAAAGCCAAATGCAACTTTAACTTTTTCTGATACGATTGAGCCAATCTCTCAAAGAGTTTAATTTCCTCCATACTTGAAGCACAAGGCGTAAACCCCTCCATCACAACCTCCTCATACTCAGCCGTGATGCAAGCTCCTAACAAATAAACCCGTGCGTTTGGGATCAACTCCTTCACCTCCCGTGCCTCTCTAACATTTGCTACTCCATAGAAAGCCGGCCTTAGCTCCTCCAATGTCTCCACTACTGTCTTCACTCCATGCCCATAAGCATTAGCCTTTACAACAGCCATCACATCTAGATTACCGCTTTGACTTCTCGCAAACTCAAAGTTGTGCCTCAAAGCGTCCCTATTGATTTCTGCCCAAGCTCTCGGAGGTGATAAACTCATACTCTCTCTACATGAAATGAATTTGCGTATTTATTCAAACCAAAAGAACCCCATAAAAAGAAACCAACATTTTTTAAAGTTTTAGCTTGCCAAACACCTTTTATTAAGACATAGATTTCCTCACATAAGTGCAATGCATGATTAGCTCAGTGGTAGAGCAATACCTTGACATGGTAGAGGTCACTGGTTCAAATCCAGTATCGTGCACCATTTATAACTCCTTGTAAATAAAGGCTTCACATCAATAAGTGAAGCCTTTTTTGTGTCCAGATTTCTATACCTCTAGCCTTTCGTCCACAGTATATCCACACTTATCCACACTATTTTTTTCGGACAAATACCCACTTTTCCACGTATAATAATATGTATGAGCAGAGTGGCGTCGTTAAATCCAAAATATTTGATCGGAAAGTCTATATGGTATCTTTCCGTTCCTCCAAGCTTATCAGTCTCTGGAAAGCGACAACAAGAGTATTTCAAAACCAAAAAAGAAGCTCTCAAGCGAGCCAATATCCTTAAGAACCTCAAGCAATCTCAACAAAGGTTTGCCCAAAAATGTAGTCCAGCCCTTATGGAGGCCGCGGTTGAATGTGATGAACTCGCTCAAATGTATGGATATGCTGGCTTACGTGAAGCTTTCATTGCTTGGTCTCAGTCGTTTGAGAAGACAAAAACCGCTCTCACCCTTAAGCACTTGATGGATCTCTATGAGAAAGATCACGCCGTTAATTGGTCTCATCGTTACCTTACAAATAGATGGAAGCCTTTTTGTCGAATGGTGGAAGCGATTGAAATAGAGGTCATTCCCACCCTAACGACCGATTTTTGGCGAGAATGGCTTGGAAAGTATCGGGAGGATAAGAACCCTGCGGTGTCTACCTACAATCAAAATTTGGCGATGCTCAGAGCTATCTTTCGCCATGAAAAGGCTAAGGAATACTTCCATCATAACCCTATCGAGTCTATTCCCTCCATCAAGAGCGAAAACAAAGAGGTCTGTGTGGCTTCTCCTGAAGAAGTTCAAGCCCTCATGGAGTGGACTTGGAATAATGATCGAGACCTAGTGTCTCACGACATTAAAAAAGTGTAATTTTTGCATTTTAAGCTTGTACT